>VBLA01000115.1:5394-7224 GCA_005879245.1 Deltaproteobacteria bacterium | reverse complement strand
CGACCTTCACGTCGTAGCCGGTCAGGAACTTGACCTCGTTGATGGCCATCAAGTTGGAGGGGTCGGCCATGGCGAGGGTCAGCGTCGAGCGGACGAGGCTCGTGGGGATGAGATGGTGCTTCATCACTAGGGTCTGCGGAACGATGCCGAGCACCTCGCGGGAGATGTCGAGCGAGAGCGGGTCGACGACGGGCAGACGGTACTCGCGCTCGAGGTAGGAGAGGAGCTTCTCCTCCGTCGTGTAGCCCAGCCGGACGAGGTGGGTGGCGAGTGCGCCACCTTGCTCGCGCTGCTGCTCGAGCGAATGCTTGAGCTGCTCCGCGGTCAGGTCGCCGCGGCGATGGAGCAGGTCTCCGAGTCGGGAGCTCATGATCTCGGAGGGCGGCGGGACGAGACCGTAGCCGCGGCCCCGCGCCGAGTCAACGGCGTCGCGTGCGCGCCGAGGCCAGCGGCGCGGAGTGCACGCGCCATCGCGGCGCGCGGCGCGCGCCGTCGCGTCCAGAGCTCGAAAGCAAGCGCTCCCTGCTGGAGGAGCAGCGATGTGCCGTCGAGGGTCGACCGACCCGCGCGCGCCGCTCGCGCGAGGAAGGGCGTGGGCTCGGCGGCGTAGACGAGGTCCACGAAGAGACACGCTCGCGGGCTCGCCTCGGCGCGCAGCCGGAGCGGCGCCCCGAGGAGGCCGAGCGGGGTCGTATTCACGACCAGCGACGCCCTTTCGAGCGTGCGGCCCTGGGCGAGCGCCTCGAGGGGCGCGAGCGTGATCGGCGTCGGACCGAGGCGCGTGAGATGCTCGGCCAGTCGCTCGGCCCGGGCGAGAGTCCGGTTGGCGATGGTGAGGCTGGCAGAGCCTGCCGTGAGGAGTGCCGTGCCGACGGCCCGGGCGGCCCCGCCGGCCCCGATCAGGACGGCATGCGTGCCGCGGATGGTCGCCCGCCCCCGCAGCGCGGCGAGGAAGCCGCGGCCGTCGGTGTTGTCGCCATGCAGTCGCTTGCCTCCCTCCGCGAAGACGACGGTGTTGACGGCGCCGATCCGCTCGGCCTCGGGCGTCAGCGCGTCGAGCAGGGGGAGGACGGCTTCCTTGAGAGGCAGGGTGAGGTTGAGCCCGCCCATGGCGAGCTGCCGCGCCTCGCCGAGGGCCCCGCGGAGAGCCCTGGCCGGGACCCGAAAGCGCAGGTAGAGGTGTGGGAGTTGCGTCGCAACAAAGGCGGCGTTCTGCATCGCCGGCGACAGCGAGTGGTCCACCGGGTCGCCCAGGACACCGAAGATCCGTGCTCGCTCGCGGCTTGCCACTCCTCTCTCTCCCCGAGCGGAACTCCCCCTCGACGGACGGAGCCCGCGCATCTCATCATCGGCTGCGCCCGCGGTGAGCTTTAGCCGAGCGCTCGCTCCCCGCCGACCTCAGGTCCCGAGAGCCGCCTGTGCGGCCGCCAACCGGGCGATCGGCACCCGATAGGGGGAACATGAGACGTAGTCGAGGCCGAGCTGGTGGCAGAAGCGGACCGATTCCGGCTCGCCGCCGTGCTCGCCGCAGATGCCGAGCTTCAGATCCCGGCGCTTGCGCCTGGCGGCCACTATAGCCTGCCGCATGAGCTCGCCCACGCCGGCACGATCGATGACCACGAACGGGTCCTGGGGATAAATCCCTCGGCGGAGGTACTCGGGCAGGAAGCGACCCGCATCGTCGCGCGACAGGCCGAGTGCCATCTGGGTCAAATCGTTGGTCCCGAATGAGAAGAAGTCGGCCACCTCGGCAATCTCGCCCGCGGTGATCGCGGCCCGCGGCACCTCGATCATCGTCCCGACCGTGAACGGGACCTTGACCCTCGTCTT
>VBLA01000115.1:0-5368 GCA_005879245.1 Deltaproteobacteria bacterium | reverse complement strand
ATGGCCTCGACCTGCATGCGGTAGATCTCCGGATACGTGATGCCGAGGCGACAGCCGCGGTGCCCGAGCATGGGGTTCGCTTCATGGAGCGCGTCACGCTTCTCGCGCAGGCGCGCGACCGGCACGAGCAGTTTCTTCGCAAGCTCGGCGAGCTCGGGCTCGCCGTGGGGCAGGAACTCGTGCAGCGGCGGGTCGAGGAGCCGGATCGTCACCGGCAGGCCACGCATCTCGCGCAGGATGCCGACGAAGTCCTGCCGTTGCATGGGGAGGATCTTGGCGAGCGCGCGCTCGCGCCCCTCCAGATCGTCCGCGAGCAGCATCTCGCGCACGGCGTCGATGCGGTCGCCCTCGAAGAACATGTGCTCGGTGCGACAGAGACCGATGCCTTCGGCGCCGAGCGCGCGCGCGAGGCGCGCCTCCTCGGGCCGGTCGGCGTTCGCCCGCACGCGGAGCCGCCGGGCCTCGTCCGCCCAGGACATGAACCGCCCGAACTCGGGACGGCTCGCGGGTGGCGCGCCGAGCGGAACCTCGCCCCGGAAAACTTGACCGGTGGCACCGTCGATCGACAGGAGCGCCCCGGCCGCAATGGTCGCGGGTTCTCCGCCCGGTCGCGTGACCGTCATCTGCTGGTGCGCGTAGTCGATGAGCAGCGCCCCGCAACCCGCCACGCAGGGTTTGCCCATCTGCCGCGCGACGATCGCCGCGTGCGAGGTCATGCCGCCGCGCGCCGTGAGGAAGCCCTGCGCGGCCTTCATTCCGCCAATGTCCTCGGGAGAAGTTTCGATGCGGACCAATAGTGTGCGGCGACCTGCGGCGGCCGCTTGAATCGCTGCCTCGGCGCTGAACACGACTGCGCCGACGGCCGCGCCCGGCGAGGCGCCGAGCCCCCGAGCGAGCACCGTTCGCTCGGTGCCGGGTGCGAAGGCGGGGTGCAACCACTGGTCGAGCTGCTCCGGCTCGACGCGCAGCACCGCGCTCCGCTTGCTGATGCGCTTCTCCTTGGCGAGGTCGTGCGCGATGCGAACCGCGGCGATCCCGGTCCGCTTCGCGACCCGTGTCTGCAGCATCCAGAGCCGCCCGCGCTCGATCGTGAACTCGATGTCCTGCACGTCGCGGTAGTGGCGCTCGAGCCGCTCGGCGTGGCGCAGGAGCTCCCGATAGACGGTGGGCATGCGCTCCTCGAGGGACGGCCGGACCTCGCGGCGCTCCTCCTCCGGCATGTCGTTCCGCTCGGCCCACGCACGGGCAGCAGCGCGGGTGATCTGGAGCGGGGTGCGGATGCCGGCCACCACATCCTCTCCTTGCGCGTTCGGAAGGTACTCGCCGATCAGCCCCGGCTCCCCGTTGGCGACGTCCCGCGTGAACGCGACGCCGGTGGCGCAGTCGTCCCCCAGGTTGCCGAACACCATCGCCTGGACATTGACGGCCGTGCCCCAGCTCGCCGGAATCCGGTAGATCTCCCGGTACGTGATCGCCCGCTGGTTCATCCACGAGCCGAACACCGCACCGATCGCGCCCCAGAGCTGCTCGTGGGGATCTTCCGGGAAGACGACCCCGCGCCGCATCTTCACCAGCGCCTTGAACTCGTCGACCAGCTCACGCAAGGCGTCGGCGTCGAGCTCCGTATCCTGCGTGACGCCGCGCGAGCGCTTCTTCTCCTCGAGCGCGAGCTCGAACGGATCTTCCTCGTCCTTGTGCTCGGGTTTGAGGCCGAGCACGACATCGCCGTACATCTGCACGAATCGCCGGTACGAGTCGTAAGCGAAACGCGGGTTGCCCGACTGTTGGATGAGACCCTGAATCGTCCCGTCGTTCAGGCCGAGGTTGAGAATGGTGTCCATCATGCCCGGCATGGAGGCGCGCGCGCCCGACCGGACCGAAACGAGCAGGGGATTCGCAGGATCGCCAAAGCGTCGACCCGCGATCTGCTCGACGCGAGCGAGCGCCTCCTTCGCCTGAGCCCGCAGCGCGGGCGGGTAGGTCCGACCGTGGGCGTAGTAGTGGGTGCAGACCTCGGTCGAGATCGTGAAGCCCGGCGGTACGGGAAGACCGAGGCGGGACATCTCGGCGAGGTTGGCGCCCTTGCCGCCGAGGAGCTCCTTCATGTCGGCGCGGCCGTCCGTCCGGCCGCCACCGAAGGCGTAGATGTGGCGGCGGGTCCGACGGCTTCTCATCGCCCGCTCGACTTTTCGCTGGGGTCTCGCCACGTCAGTTCCTCCCAGTCTTCAACTGTTCGGCCCGCCGATCCGACCCCGCAGCTCCTCGATCAGACGGTCCTCGGGAACGCGAACCTGCGTCATCGAGTCGCGCTCGCGCAGCGTGACGGTGCCGTCGCGCATCGTGTCGTGATCGACGGTGATGCCGAAGGGCGTGCCCACCTCGTCCTGCCGACGGTAGCGACGCCCGATCGAGCCCGCCTGGTCGTAGTCGGCGGAGAAGTGCCGGCGGAGGTCGTCGTAGATCTTGCGCGCCCGCTCGGGCTGCCCGTCTTTTCGGAGGAGGGGGAAGACGGCCGCCTTGTAGGGAGCGAGCTGGGGGTGGAGGCGCAGGACCGTCCGCGCTTCCCCGTCGACCTCCTCCTCGGTGTAGGCGTCGACCAGGAAGGCGAGCAGCGAGCGATCGGCGCCGGCCGCGGGCTCGATCACGTAGGGCAGGAAGCGCTCGCGGCGCTCCTCGTCGAAGTACGTCAGATCCTTCCCGCTGTGCTCGCTGTGGCGTCGGAGGTCGAAGTCGGTGCGGTTGGCGATCCCCTCGAGCTCGGACCAGCCGAACGGAAACTGGTACTCGATGTCGACGCAACCCTTGGCATAGTGGGCGAGCTCGTCGGGGCCGTGAGGCCGCTCGCGAAGCCGTTCCCGGCCGAGTCCGAGGTCGAGATACCAACGCATCCGTTCCGCGCGCCAGTGCTCGAACCAGTGATCGTCCTCGCCCGGGCGGACGAAGTACTCGAGCTCCATCTGCTCGAACTCGCGCGTGCGGAAGAGGAAGTTCCCGGGGGTGATCTCGTTGCGGAACGAGCGGCCGACCTGCGCGATGCCGAAGGGGAGCTTCAGGCGTGAGGTCTCGAGCACGTTCCGGAAGTTGACGAAGGTGCCCTGCGCGGTCTCGGGCCGGAGGTGGGCCACGTGCGCGGTATCCTCGACCGGGCCGACGTAGGTCTTGAACATGAGGTTGAACTGGCGCGCCGCCGTGAGCTCGCCGCCACACTCGGGGCAGACGGTTCCCTGCACGTGATCGGCGCGGAACCGCTGCTTGCACGCCTTGCAGTCGACGAGCGGGTCCGTGAAGCCGGCGATGTGACCGGACGCTTCCCACACGCGGGGATGCATGATGATCGCCGCGTCGAGCCCGACCACGTCGTCGCGGCGGGTCACCACGGCACGCCACCAGGCGTCCTTCACGTTGCGTTTGAGCTCGACGCCGAGTGGGCCATAGTCGAGACTCGCACCGAGGCCACCGTAGATCTCGCTCCCCGGAAACACGAATCCCCGGCGTTTACAGAGATTCACGACCTGTTCCATCGTGGGGGCCGGCATGGACGAAAGCGAAAACCCTAGCGGACCGTACCCGTGGAATCAATTCGGTTCCGCGCCAGGAAGCTTCGCGAGCGGAGCGGACCGGAGGTGACCGCATCGAGCAGCCGCTCGGCCACCAGAGCGGCGTCGTCCAGCACCCGTTCCCCGGCGCCGGAGGCCGCCTCGCTGAGCGGGCTCGCTGCCAGCCGCGCCAATTCCCGGGCGGTGGCCGCGTCGACCGGCCGGATCACCTCGCCGACGGTGAGGCAGGCACGGCACACGAGCCTCCCCCGTTCGACGACGAGGTAGAGCGTCGTCCCGCCGTCCGCGGATCGCCCGCAGCCGCGGCAGCGGTCGAGCGCCGGCGCATAGCCGCTCGCCGCGAGGAGGTGGAGCTCGAAGGAGCGGAGGAGAGGCGCCGGGGGCGCACCCGCGTCGAGGAGCACGAGCGCGTCGTGCACGAGCCGATAGACTTCACGTCCCGACTCGCGCCCGAGGACCATCCGGTCGGTGAGCTCGAGGAGGTAGCTGCCGGCGGCGAAGCGATCGAGGTCCTGCGTGAAGGCGCTGAGCGCCCCGAGGAGCTCGCAGCGGAGCAGGAAGACCAGCTCGGCCGCAGGCCGATGGCGGAACACCGCACGGAGGTGAAGAAAGGGCTCGAGGGTGCCGCCGAATCGGCGTCGCGAGTTCTTCGCTCCCTTGGCGATCCCCGTGATCTTGCCGTGTTCCTCGGTGATCAGCGTGACGATCCGGTCCGACTCGCCGTAGGGACGGGTGCGGAGGACGAAGGCCGAGGTGCTGATCTCTCGCTGCACGCGCGGTCCGGTGCCCGGTCCGTACCACCCGCAATCGGGGGGCGCAACCTTGACAAACCGAGTTTTGATTCCTAGATGCCTCGCCGCTCAGCGCGGAGCCTCGTCATGACTGACAGGGACGACCAGAAGGGTGAGGGGCAGGCGACGGGGGGAACGGCACCCCTCTCAGGTGCCTCCACGGAGGCCCGGATCGAGGCGCTCGAAGCCGAGCTGCAAGCCGCCCGGGAAGAGGCCCGCCGCAACCAGGAGCGGTGGCAGCGCGAGCGCGCCGACCTCGAAAACCTGAAGAAGCGGGCTGCACGGGAGCAGAGCGAGACGGTGAAGTTCGCCAACGAGGCGATCCTCAAGGACCTGCTCCCGGTTGTCGACAATCTCGAACGTGCGGTCGAGCACGCCCGGGGAGGCGGCAATGGACAGCCGCTGCTCGAGGGAGTGGCGCTCGTCCTGAAGACGCTACTGGAGGTTCTCGAGCGGCATGGCGTGCGCCGCGTGGAGACCAGGGGCACGCGCTTCGATCCCGCTCACCACGAGGCGATGGCGCACGTCGAGACCGTGGAGCACGAGCCCAACGCCGTGATCGAGGAACACCAGGCCGGCTATCGCCTGAGTGAGCGGTTGCTGCGCCCTGCCCTGGTGACCGTCGCCAAGGCCCCCGGACCGAAGGAGCCCGAGCCGGATGCCAACCTTGCCAAGGGCAAGGGCCATGGTTAAAGCGCCAGCGAGGAGACCATCCCGATGCCCAAGGTGATTGGAATCGATCTGGGGACGACGAACTCGTGCGTCGCCATCATCGAGGGCGGCGACCCCATCGTGATCACGAATGCTGAGGGCGGTCGCATCACGCCCTCGGTCGTAGCCTTCACGGAGAGCGGAGAGCGCTTGGTCGGGCAGATCGCCCGCCGTCAGGCGATCACCAATCCCGAGAACACGATCTTCGCGATCAAGCGCTTGATCGGCCGCCGCTTCGACGATCCGGAGGTGCAGAAGGCGACCAAGGTGCTCCCTTACAAGGTCGTCCGCGCCGACAATGGCGATGCG
>VBLA01000114.1 GCA_005879245.1 Deltaproteobacteria bacterium | reverse complement strand
CAAGCCGACCCCTTCCCGCTTCTACGCCGCCTACGGGAGGAGGACCCGATCCACCGTAGCCCACTCGGGTGGGTCTTGACTCGTTACAACGATGTTGTCGCTGCACTTCGGAACCAGAGTCTCGGCGCAGCCTTCGACCGCGAAGCCGGTCGCGCACACCTTGGTGATGGCGCCGCGTTCGCATACGTCTCCCGCCGCATCCACAACTTCGATCCTCCCGACCATACCCGCTTACGGTCTTTGGTGACGAAGGCGTTCACGGTTCGCAGGGTGGAGGCGCTCCGGCCGCACATCCAGGCCATCGCAGATATATTGCTGGACCGTACCAACGGCGCGAAGACGATCGACGTGCTTGCGGCCCTCGCGCATCCGCTGCCGTCTCTCGTGATCTGCGAGATGCTTGGCGTGCGAGAGACTGACCGACCGCGGTTCAGTAGATGGACAGAGGACATCGCCTTTCTATTACTTCCACCGGTCCCGCCTCACCGCCTAGAAGCCGGTGAGGCGGCAGCGGCAGAGTTCATGGCGTACGTCCGTGATCTGATCGAGCATCGACGGGCGACTCCAACCGACGATCTCCTCAGCGCCCTGATCGCGGCCGAGGAGCACGGTGATCGGCTCTCGATCGACGAGCTGATCGCCAACGTCGTATTCCTGTTCTCCGCCGGTCACCAAACGACACGAGATCTCGTAGGCAACGGCCTCCTCGCGCTACTTCGACATCCTGATTTGAAGCGCCGGGTCGCCGGTGATCCATCGCGGCTTCCAGCGCTTGTTGAGGAGTGCCTGCGTTACGATCCTTCGGTGACGGCGACACCACGAAGGGCACAGGAGGAAACAACAATCGCCGGTACTCCCATTGCTGCAGGCGACCGACTAATCCTTTCGATCAGCGGTGCGAACCGTGACCCAGCACGGTTCCCCGATCCCGATCGTTTCGATATCGACCGGCCAAACAACGAACCTCTGGCCTTTGGAGGCGGCATTCACTATTGCCTCGGGGCAGCCCTCGCACGCACGGAAGCGCAGATCGTATTTGGCACGCTCCTGCGACGCTACCCGAACCTGGAACTGGCGGACCAAACTGTCCAATGGCGTGAGACGTGGATCTTCCGAGGACCTGTCACCCTTCAGGTGTCCCTATGAAACGGTTCACGGAAGGCTTACTGCCCAACCAGCGGTTGGAGCGGACCGACGCGCGACCAGCTCGCCACGGCCGGGCATCGGTGGCCGCCGGCCACTCAGCCGCCAATCGTTGGGCGGCAGGGACGGCTCTCCGAGGGGTTGAGTTCCGACGCTTGCTGACGTACGGTTAGACGTATGCCAAAGATACCCGACATCGTCCCTGTTACCGACCTTCGCCAGGATGCAGCGGCCGTACTGGCTCGGGTGCGGAAGTCGGCCCAGCCGGTGGTCATCACCCAACGTGGCCGTGCCGCCGCGATCATGGTGAGTCCGGAGTCCTACGAGCGCTCGGAGCATGAACGGCAGATCCTGCGACTTCTGGCGCGTGGGGAGCGCGAGATCGCGAAGGGGAAAGGCTACGATCTCGACACCGTCCTTGCTGAAGCCGACGAATCTCTAGCAGAGCGGTCTTGATCGTCCAGTTCACGCCATCAGCCCGCAGCCAGTTCCTCGAGGGGGTCGGCCACATCGCGCGAGACGACCCCGATGCAGCCAAAGGGTTCCGTCGGAAGGCGGAGAGCAAGCTGCGGCGTCTTGCCCGCTTCCCGAAGTCTGGCCGCCCGATCCCCGAGTTCCCTGACCTGCCCCACCGTGAGATCGTCGTTCCGCCTTACCGGTTCTTCTATCGGGTTCAGGGACAAGTCGTCTGGGTCGTTGCCGTATGGCACGGCGCCCGGTTGCCGCGGCAGCCTGCCGCCTAGACGGAAGAGGAGGTAACGATGTCAGCCGACAAGGAGCTCCCCAACATCGCCGAGGTCCTCGCACGCGTTCTCCAGCGGGTCCCGCGCGAGCAGCAGCCTCTCCTCATCGCCCTCGCGGAGCGCCTGGCGGCCGAACGGTATCGTGGCTGGGCGGACGAAGTCGGCGACGCCGATCGGAAAGCGGGGCTTCTCGCCTGTGCCGATCGAGAAGAGGAGATCGCGCGCCGGGTGGAAGAGCTCTACCCCGCCGCGGCGTCCACGCCGCGGGACCTCCTCGCCAGCAATCCCGATCTGCTCGACATCAACCGGTCGCTCTTCACGGGGCGGCCGCTCGCGCAGCAGTTCGTCCTGCAAGCCCGGGGCGAGCGCCTCGGGGCGGCCACGTGGAGAGCCTTCGCGCGGGGTGAGGACACGGCGGAGAGGCGCGACACGTTCCTCGGGTGTGCCCTGCTCGAGGAAGAGAGCGCGGCACTTCTCGAGTCGATCCTCGGTGAGAGTGCCTAGCGGTAGCGTCGATCGGGCCAACCTCGTCGCTTGCCTGCAACGGCAGGCGCGGGGTTGTGGGCTGCTCGGGTCGCCATTCTACGAGACGGTTCTCGGCCACCTCATCGGAGACGTCGTGGCAGACGGGCCGACGTGGGACGTCCTCCAGCAGTACTCCGGCGAGCCCTTCGACGCGGCGGTGGCGCTGCGCTTTCTCGGCGCCGTCCACCGGCTCGTCCTGGACGGTCGAGCGCCCGCCCTCGCGCGACACTACCCGTCGGTGGGTGGCGACGGCGACCCCGATGCGGCGTGGGCGAACCTCCGGGCGCTCCTCCTGAGCCACGGTGCTGCGCTCGCCGCGTACCTCGAGCGCCCGCCGCAGACGAATGAAGTCGCGCGCACGGCGGCGCTGGTCGGCGGATTCCTCACCCTTGCCCGCGAGCGAGCCCTGCCGCTGCGTCTCCTCGAGATCGGCGCCAGTGCGGGATTGCATCTCCGCTTCGATCGCTACCGCTACGATGCCGGCGACCTCGCGTTCGGCGATCCCGCCTCGCCAGTACACTTCGTCGGCCTGTGGGACGGAACCCCGCCATTCGACGCGACGTGCACCGTCGCCTTCCGTGCCGGCTGTGACGTCGACCCGGTGGACCCGACCACGGAGGAGGGGCGTCTCACGCTCACCTCCTACGTCTGGCCGGATCAGAAGGAGCGTCTCGCCGATCTCGGCGGTGCGCTCGAGGTCGCGGCGCGCGTTCCGGCGAACATCGCGCGGGCCGCGGCCCCGGAGTGGCTCGGGCAGAACCTCGCCCAACCCATGACGGGCGTCGCGACGGTCGTGTTCCACTCCATCGTCTGGCAGTACCTCTCGGCCGCTGACCGGGAACGGGTGCGCCGCACCATCGAGGAGGCCGGGATCCGTGCAACCGCGGGTGCCCCACTGGCATGGCTCAGGTTCGAGCCCTCCGCGGACCGGGCGTGCGCCGAGGTGCGTCTCAGGTCCTGGCCCGGTGGCGAGGACCGACTGCTCGCCAGGGCGGGCTACCACGGACGCCCCGTGCAGTGGCTGGCTGCCTAGGCGGAGATGTGAGCGGCGTCGCCGGCCTCGAAGGCCGCGATCAGCTTCGCGAGGCGGTCGGGCTGGTCCTCCGGCACGAAGGTGCGGCAGTCGTCGATGACCTCGAGCCGCGCCCGGGGAAAGCTCGCGGCGAGACGGCGGGCGAGGGCGAGCGGGAAGAGGCGGTCGTCGCGCGCCCAGGCGAGCAGGACGGGGCGATCGAAGCTCGAAAAGCCGCGCGCGGCCTCGAGGGTGTACCGCGGTGAGACGCCGCGGAGGACCTTGGCGAGATCGCGCCGCACGGCGGCGGAGGTGGCGGCGGGACCGACGAAAGAGCGCGCGACCGCGTCGTCGAGCTTGCCGCGCACGAGGAGGCCGTAACCGATCGGCAGGCGTTGCACGAGGGGAATGCGCAACGACTGCGCCACCAGCCAGACGGCGCCCGGGATCATGGGCAGCCAGCGAAGAAAGCCGAAGGGCGACGGCGGGAACGTCTCGAACGCGTCGCAGGAGGTGAGGACGAGGCGACCGATGCGCGCGGGGTGGCGCGTGACGACGAGCTGGCAGATAGCGCCGCCGGTGTCGTTCCCCACCAGCGTGACGTCCCGGAGATCGAGCTCGGCGAGGAAGTCG
Source organism: Deltaproteobacteria bacterium (assembly GCA_005879245.1). GTDB lineage: Bacteria > Desulfobacterota > Binatia > DP-6 > DP-6 > DP-23. The sequence continues at coordinate 1,080 of VBLA01000114.1, read as the reverse complement.
GCCACCAGGGCCGCCAGGCCGGGCGTGGAGAGGTCGGCGGCGGACTGGAGAGGCACCTCGTGTGAGCCGAGGGGCCAGTCGGGAGTGATGCAGCGGTGCTCGCGCGCGAGGAGCGGCACCACCTTCCGCCAGAGATCGCCGTTGGTCAGGAGCCCGTGGACGAACACGATGGGGGTTCCCCGGCCGCGCTCCCGGTAGCGGATGTTGCCCTGCGGGAGCCGGACCTCTTTCGGGTCGCCGAGCTGGTGCGAGATCGACATGATTCCTCCTCCCCGACTTTCACGCTCCGTGCCAGGTAATTGCTGCCGTCCTCACCATGGCCCGCGAGGCGCGGTGTAGCGACTCCGCCACGAGTCGATGCGCACGTGCAACGGCTCCCAAAGCTACCACGCTTCCGGACCTGCGCGCTCCGTGCTAACGCCCCGCCGCGGATCTGGCCGAACGCTGGGGCTACCTGAACCATACCCTCCGGCCGCGCGAGCTCGGCCCTTTCGTCGAGCGGCTCGCCTACCGGATAGCGTCCTTCCCGGCCGAGGCGATCCCGCTCGCCAAGCGCGCGGTGAACGCGGCGGAGCGGCCGACCGTCGACGGGCTCCTCGAGGAGGCGGCTCGCTGCCGACCGCCGCGGCCCGCCGTCGCATGGCCCGCTTCCCCGAGCTGGGTGGGCAGACGCGCGAGGAGGAGCTGGCGCTCGGGGGGCGGCTCGGATGAGTTGCCACTCGGACGAGTCGTGGGCGCACCATCGCACGGCGCCAGGGCGCGGCGACGGCAAACGGGGACCGTCGTCACGATGCCCGCTCGCAATAGCTGCCCGCTGACGCAGGGCGCCATCATCGGCGACTACGTGGCGCGCACATCCGAGTGTGAGAGGGCCACGCGATCTCGACTCTGATGTGAATGGGCGCTATCGTCGCCGCCCTCGCATGTTCGAGGGTGGCCTCGCTCAGTTCGAATCCTTCCCGTGTGTCGCGGAAGAGCGCGCCCCGTACTTCCCGGCGCCGAGGCTCCTCGACCGTGTTCGGATCGCGATCCGCACGCGGCATCTGAGGCCACGGACCGAGGAGGCGTATGTCTTCTGGA
>VBLA01000113.1 GCA_005879245.1 Deltaproteobacteria bacterium | reverse complement strand
AACTGGACGCTCGGCGGCGTACCGACCTGGCTCATCGAGGTACCCGCCGCGGCGCCGGTCGGGGTCACGGCCTGCCCCGGCGTGCGCCCGGGCGCCATCGTGAACAGCGACGTCGGGCAGTGCACGTTCAACTTCGTGTTCGCAGGGAGCGACGGCCGCACGTACATCGGCACCGCGGGCCACTGCATCCTCGGCGCCTCGCCGTTCGGCGGCGACGTCGGCGAGATGTCGTGGGCACCCGGAACGGGTCCCGTGGCCCAGGACGCCGGTGGTGCGCGCATCGGCGAGTTCGCGTACGCGATTCTGCTCGATCCCACGGACTTCTCGTTGATCCGCGTCGATCCAGGCGTAGCCGTGAGCCCCCAGGTGTGTCACTTCGGCGGCCCGACCGGGATCAACGCCGACACGCCCTCGGACCTCGTGGTGCTGCACCACTACGGGAACGGCGTCGGCGTCGGCAGCGTGCTGCCCGCGCGCACCGCGCTCGCCGCCGGCATGCCGAGCCCGGACCACGTCTTCGCACAGGGCGTCGCCGTTCCGGGTGATTCGGGCAGCGGAGTGATCAGCGATGACGGCCGCGCGGTGGGGGTGCTGGTGACCATCGGCGTGCACTCCTCGAGCGTCGGTACGAGCGGGGTCGACGCCGGCTTCATCGGGATCACGCGCATCGCCCCGCAGCGCGCGCGGGCCGCGGCCGTGCTCGGCGTGGGGCTCACCCTGGCGACGGCACCGCCGCTCTGAGTCTGGCGTCGCCTGTCGGCTGGTCCTCGGCGCGCTCGACCGTCTTCGAATTGACCCTCCCGGGAGGGCGGTGCTAGCGTCGCAGGTCGCGGACGCGCCCGCCACGCGCATGAATCTCAACTACGCTCGCTACGTCGACAAGTGGGTCGGGCTCGTCGTCTGCCTCACCCTCTTCGCACTCGAGCGGGCGCTCGCCCCGCTGACCGGCCGGCGCCTGCCCGCGCTGTTCGCCACCACGCCGCCGCCGCTCGACGGCGTGCGACCCGCGCCCCGGCGCGTCCTCTGCATCAAGTTCTACGGACTCGGGAACGTGGTCATGCTGCTTCCGGTGCTGCAGGCGCTCCGCGAGCACTTCCCGGCGGCGGAGATCGACTTCCTGACGCTCGCGGACAACGTCCCGCTGCTCGAGCGGAGCGGCGCCGTGACTCAGGCGCTCGGGGTGGACGTCGGAACGTTCCCGCGCTTCCTCTCCTCGCTCGCCGCGACCCTCCGCCAGGTCCGCCGGCGCCGCTACGACACCGTGATCGACTTCGAGCAGTTCGTGAAGATCTCGGCCGTGATCGGCTTCTTGACCGGCGCGCGCGAGCGCATGGGCTTCAACACCGACGGGCAGCGGCGCGGCTTCCTCTACACGACGCGCGTCGTCTACACCGACAGCGAACACACCTCCGCACTCTTCGCCCGGCTGCTCCGCCCGTTCGGCATCACCGGCGCGCTCCCGCCGGCCAGCCTCCGGGTGGAGACGACGGAGCGGCAGCGGGTGCGCGACTTCCTCGCCGGCGCGGGCGTCGAGGCGGAGCGCTTCCCCGTGGTCGTCGTGCACCTCGGGATCGGCATGAACTTCTATCGCATGCCGCTCAAGCGATGGGAGCCCGGGAACTTCGCCACGGTGGCCGACGGCCTCATCGAGCGCCACGGTGCCGCGGTCGTCTTCACCGGCCAGGGTCGCGAGGAGCGGGCCCTCATCGCCGAGGCGCAGCGCCGGATGCGGCACCCCGCGATCGACGCCTGCGACCGCTTCGCGGTGACCGAGCTCGCGGCGCTCGTCGAGCAGTGTCACTTCGTCGTGACGAACGACACCTCGGTCATGCACCTGGCCGCCCTGATGGACACGCCCGTGGTGGCGCTCTTCGGTCCCACCGCACCGCTCCATTACGGGCCCCGCGGGCACCACAACCTGGTCTTCTACCGGGACCTCTACTGCAGCCCGTGCCTCACCAACTACAACCTGAAGGTCAGTCGCTGCCTCGATCCGGTCTGCATGCGCGGCATCCGGCCGGAGGAGGTCCTGACCGCGATCACGGAGCGCTACCTCGGCGAGACCGCGCTCTATCGCGACTGGCTCCGCGGGCGGGCCGAGCGCGCGGCCAGCGCGGCCTAGGTCGATGCTCGACCTCGTGACCGGGAGCTCGGGCCTGCTCGGCTCCTGCCTGGTCGAGCGCCTCCGCGCGCACGGCCGCCGCGTCCGCGCGCTCGACCTGGTGCCCCCGGCCAACGGTCACAGCGCCGACCCCGGGGTCGAGGTCGTGGAGGCCGACCTCCGCGACCGTGGCGCGGTGACGGAGGCGTGCCGCGACGTCGAGGTCGTCTACCACCTCGCCGCGGGCCAGCGCATGAAACCCCAGTTCGCGGCGCTCACCGAGCGCGAGATCTACGCCATGAACGTCGCGGCGGTGGAGCACGTGGTCGCCGGCGCGCTCGCGGCGGGTGTGCGAAAGCTCGTCGCGATCTCGAGCTCCGGCGTCTACGGCATCCCCGAGACGACCCCCTGCCGCGAGGACCATCCCCAGCGCCCGCTCGGCGCCTACGGGCGGAGCAAGATGGAGGCGGAGCGGCGCTGCCGGGAAGCCCTCGCGCGGGGTCTCGACGTGACGCTCTTCCGGCCGATGAGCCTCTTCGGCCCGGGCATGACCGGGGTCTTCATCCTGCTCTTCTACTGGGTGCGGCAGGGGAAGAACGTCTACCTGCTCGGCGCCGGGGCGAACCGCGTCCAGATGGTGAGCGCCTGGGACGTCGCGGACGCCTGCCTGCTCGCGGCCGAGCGGCCGGAGAGCCGCGGCATCGTGCTCAACCTCGGGGCCGACGACGTCCCCACGGTGCGCGAGCAGGTCGACGCCCTCATCGCCCACGCGGGCTCGCGCTCGCGCGTGGTGCCGCTTCCCGCAGGGTGCCTGCGCACCGGCGCGCGCGTGCTCACTCGCCTCGGCCTCTCCCCCATCGTCCCGGAGCACTACCTCCTCGCGGACCGCACCTTCATCCTCGACACCGCGCGCGCGAAGGCCGTCCTCGGCTGGCAGCCGCGGTTCTCCAACGTCCGGATGTCAATCGAGGCGTACGACTGGTACTGTCGTCACGGAGAACGGTACCGCCCGCAGGCGGGCCCCGTCCTGCGGCTGCTGAACGCCCTGTCGTGATGCGCTTCGCCCCCTATCTCGCGCTCGCCGGTCGCGCCCTGGAAGCCAACTTCCGGCGCCTCTCGCATCCCTACAAGCTCACCTTCTGTCTCACGTTCTGGTGCAACTACCGGTGCGAGACGTGCAACATCTGGAAGATGAAGCCGCGCGACGAGCTCCGGCTGGACGAGATCCAGCGCTTCTTCCGGCAGTCGCCGGGGTTCCTGTGGGTCGATCTCACGGGGGGCGAGGTCTCGCTGCGCAAGGACTTCGTCGACATCTGCGAGGCGGTGGTCTCGAGCTGCCCGCACCTCCTCCTCCTCCATTTCCCGACCAACGGGTACCTGACCGACACGCTCGTCGCCGCGGCGCGCGAGATCCGCCAGATGGCTCCGGAGAAGCTCATCATCACGGTGTCGACCGACGGCGACGAGGCGATGAACGACGAGCTCCGTGGCATCGACGGGGGCTGGCGCCGGCAGATCGAGACGTTCCGTCGGCTGCGCGAGATGCCGGGCGTCGAGGTCGTGCTCGGGATGACGCTCTCGGCGAAGAACGTCGACCATTTCCCGCAGGCGTTTGCCGCGGCCCGGCGGGAGATCCCCGACCTCGGCTACGGGGATTTCCACGTGAACATCGTCCACGAGTCGTCGCACTACCTGGGGAACACCGAGCTCGGACTCCGCGGTCGCGTCGGGGCCGAGGCCCTCGCCCGCGCGACCGAGGGTTACGCGCGGCTCCGGGGCCGGGCGCGCTCGCCGGTCGACTTCCTCGAGCGCGCCTACCTGAAGCGCGTCCGCCGCTACGTCGAGACCGGGGCGACGCCCATGCGCTGCCACGCGCTCCGCGCCTCGTGCTTCGTCGACTCGTGGGGCAACGTTTTCCCGTGCACGGTCTACGATCGCCGGATCGGCAACCTGCGCGAGGTCGACTACGACCTGGCCCGTATCTGGAACACGCCCGCCGCCGCCACCCTGCAGGCCGAGATCTGGGAGTCGCGCTGCCCGAACTGCTGGACGCCCTGTGAGGCGTACCAGAGCATCCTCGGCAACCTCGTGCGCCCGGAGTTGCCGCGGTTCCGGCGTTCTCGCCCCCGACCCGTCGTCGGGTCGGCGTGACCCGCGCCCTCCTCCCGCATCGGCGTGGCGGTGGTAGTGGGCCGGCGGCTAGTCCTTGGCCCGGGTGACTGCTTCTGCAGCGGCCTTCTGATCCGCTGTGAGATCAGGCATTTTTCCGCCGATCTGATCCTGCTCGACCGTAGCCAGTAGCAAGCGCATGGCGACAGGAGTGGCGAGGACCACGGTCGCCGTCGTCGGGATCAGGCCCATACCGGGCTTCACGACCTGTGCAGTAGCGCTCCCGTCATTCCGTGCCTGCTGCGCCGTCCCCGGCGCGAAATGGCAAGAACGTCGGGGCGTGAGGGCGTAGACGTAGGACCGCCAAGACCGCCGCCCGGTACGTTTTGATCGCACGGAAGCCCAAGGCCGGAGCGCTGGCTCGAATCCTCGCGCCAGGTGCTCCCGAACCGGAGAGAGGGAGAGAACCATGACGAGAACCCTGTTGCTGTTGCCCGTTCTGGCGATCGGTCTCACGTTGAGCCCCGCGCCGGCCGCGGCGAAGAAGGCCAATCTCCCCAAGATGACCTGCGAGGAGTTCCTCAGTCTCAGCGAGGACGTGCAGCCGCGGGCCGTCGCGTGGCTGGACGGCTACTCGAAGGGCGGAACGCTCAAGGAACAGGACATCGGCGAGGTCGACGTGGACCGGCAGATGGCCGTGCTCGTCGTGGCGTGCAAGCAGGATCCGAAGAAGACGCTCTGGGACAAGGTCCGCGCACATCTCCCCGGCGGCAAGAAGGTGAAGCCGACGAAGATGACGTGCCAGGAGTACGTCGATCTCGAGCAATCCGTCCGGCCCGAGCTCGTGTACTGGGCGGATGGCTACGCGAAGGGCACGCGGACGGCGTTCTCACGTTCGAACGCCTTCCGGGCTGACGCTTCCACTCACCCCGTCACGCCGCCGCGACCGGCGGCCGCGACGCGCCCCAGTCGGGGTTGAGCGTCACCAGGTCGATGGCGATCTCCTGCGCCTGCTCCACGTCGGCGGCGAAGATCACGTGGTCGAGGCTCGCCTCGATCTCGGCCTTCTCGAAGATGCGCCGCGGCTCGGGAAGCGGGCCGGCGATGATCACGAACTTGCGGGCGCGGCGAAGGCGCTCGAGGGCGCTCTCGAGCGCCACCAGGCCAGTGGCGTCGATCACGGGCACGCGGCCGAGGCCGAGCACCACCACCTTCACGTCGGCGGCGATCGCCCCGAGGGCCCCCATCGCGTTCTGCGCCGCCCCGAAGAAGAGCGGGCCCGCGATCTCGTAGAGCGCCACCCCGCGCGGCAGCAGCCGCCGCGCCTCGTCGCCGTCGGCTTCCTGGAGGAGCCGCACCTGCGTGAGCTCGGCCATGCGGGCCATGAAGAGGAGCGCCGCCAGGACGATCCCGACGCTCACCGCGAGCACCATGTCGAAGGCCACGGTGAGGACGTAGCACGTGACCAGCACGAACACGTCGCTCTTCGGCGCAGCGCGCAGCACGTGTGCCACGTGGCGCAGCTCGGACATGTTCCAGGCGATCACGAGGAGCAGCGCGGCGAGCGACGCCATGGGCACGTAGGACACGCCGCGGGCGCAGAGCAGGATGCAGGCGAGCACGACCAGCGCGTGCACGACCGCCGCGAGCGGCGAGCGGGCACCGGCGCGGATGTTGGTGGCAGTGCGGGCGAGGGCGCCGGTGGCCGCGATGCCGCCGAAGAACGGCGCCACGATGTTGGCGAGACCCTGGCCCACCAGCTCCGCGTCCGGATCGTGGCGCTTGCCCGTCATGCCGTCGGCAACGACCGCCGAGAGGAGCGATTCGATCGCGCCCAGCATGGCGATCACAAACGCCGAGGGAAGGAGCTTCTGGATCAGCCAGAAGGTCACCGGTGCGTCGCCCCACGGCAGCCCTGGCGTCGGCGGGAGCGGCGGGATGCCCGCGATCTCGTGCCCGCCGATGGTCGTGTGAAACCGTGTGCCGAGGGTGTCGACGGGCACGCCCAGGGCCCACACCGCGAGCGCCACGGCGCCGATCGCCACCAGCGGCCCGGGCACCCGACGCGTGAGGCGCGGCGCCAGCACGAGGAGCGTGAGCGTCGCGGCCGCGACCCCGAGCTCGGGGAGCGCCGCGGTCCCGCGCGCTGCCCACATGGCAGCCACCTTCTGCGGGAAGCGCTCCGGCATGCGGGCCATGTGCAGCCCGAGCACGTCCTTCAGCTGCAGGGTGGCGATCACGGTCGCGATCCCGGCGGTGAAACCGGTGGTGACGGGATGCGGAATGAACTCGACCAACCGCCCGAGCCGCGCGGCGCCCATCCCGACCAGCAGGAGGCCCGCCATCAGGCCGGCGGTCAGCAGCCCCGAGAGCCCGAAGCGCGAAACGATCGGGGCCAGGACGACCACGAAGGCCGCCGTCGGACCGGTCACCTGGAACTTCGAGCCGCCGGTGAGGGCCGCCACCGAGCCAGCGACGATCGCCGTATAGAGCCCGTGTTGCGGCGGTACGCCGACCGCGATGGCGAGCGCCATGGAGAGCGGCAGCGCGACGATGCCGACCACGGCGCCCGCGAACACATCGGCGCCGAACGCCTCGCGGTCATAGCCGCCCGCGAACGCCCGCCGGAGCGCGACGGCGAACGGCAGTCGATCGGGCAGCGCCAGGACCTCCCGCGACTTGCGGCGACCGGGCACCCCGAGCATGTACACGTTTGCAGCCGCGAGGTCACGCGGCGACGATTCCGTCGGGGAGGAACAGCGCCTCCCGCATCGGGCGCGTCACCGGGGCCGGAACCGGAGCGGCAAACGTCCCGGGACGCGGAAGAGCGAGGCACCCCACTCGACGGTCTCGGACTCGAGCGCGAGATCCGCGAATCGCTCGACCAGGGTGCCGATCGCGATCTGGCCCTCGAGCCGGGCCAGGTGGGAGCCGAGGCAGTAGTGCGCCCCGCCGCCGAAGGCGAGGTGCTCGTTCGGGTGTCGCGCGATGTCGAATCGATCCGGCTCCGGGAACACCGCCGGATCCCGATTCGCCGCCGCCAGCATTCCCCACACCATCGCGTTCCGTGGGATCATCGTCCCGCGGAACTCGGCGTCCGCGTGAAGGACCCGGGCGGTGAGGACGATCGGGCCGTCGTAGCGGAGGCATTCCTCGATCGTGCTCGCGACGAGCCCCGGCTGCGCCCGGAGCTTGGCGAGCTCGGCGGGATGGCGGACGAGCGCGCGCACCCCGTTGCCGATGAGGCCGATCGTCGTCTCGAAGCCGGCGATCAGGAGCCCGATGGCCTGGGAGAGCAGCTCCGACCCGCTCAGGCGGTCGCCGGCCTCCTCGGCGCGGATGAGCTCGCTCAGGAGGTCATCCGAGAGATTCGCCCGGTGCGCGGCGATCAGGTCCTCGAAGTACGCCCCTAGGGACATGCCCGCAGCCCGCGCCATCTCGATCACCTCGGGTGGGAGCAGCGGGGCGGCCAGGCCGAAGGTCGCCTGCGCGGTCCAGACCGTGAACCGCTCCCGGTCCGCGACCGGCACGCCCAGCATCTCGCAGATGACGGTCGACGGGACCGGCAGGGCCAGATCCGCGATCACGTCCATCTCCCCGCGCGCCGCGACCCGTTCGAGGCACTCGTCGACGATCCGCTGGACGTTGGCGCGCAGGGCCGCGATGGCGCGCGGGGTGAAGGCGCGGCTCACCAGGCGGCGAAGCCGCGTGTGCGTGGGCGGATCCTGCTGCAGCATGAAGAGCCGCTGGTTGCTCAGGGATTCGTCGACGCCGGGCAGGACGCCGTCGGTCATGCGCACGCCCGCCGGCACCGCGTGGAGCAGGCGGATCACGTCGGCGTAACGGGTGAGCCGCCAGATGCCGATCGGCGTCCGGTTCACCGGATCCCGCTCCCGCAACCGGGCGAGCCCCGGGTACGGATCGGCACGGAACGCGGGATCGAGGGGATTGCAGCCGCCCCAGGCATCGTCGGGAGTGGTCGCGGTCGCCTGCGTGGTCACCATGCGGTCCTCCGCGGAACGTGTCGCTTCCGGCGTCATCGAGAAGCGTGTTAGCGCGCTCGACCGCTGATGCAACCCCGCGGTCGGGAAGAGCGCAGCGGACGCTAGAGCGCGTTCAGGTAGGCGAGGAGCGCGGCCCGATCGGAGGCCGATAGCGCGAGGAAGCGATCCCGCGCTACCTCCCATGTCGTGCAGCAGCAGATCCGAGAAGAGCCGCACCCTCCGGTTGCTCAGCGCCGCCACGGGGCTCGCGCCGGTCCTGAGCTTGTCGAGGTGACAGGCGCTGACCTTCCCCTGAAGCGCCACACCAGCCCCGACAAGCCGATCGCGACGAGCACGGCGATGGCCGCGCCGGTCGCGAGCCCGGGCTCGCGATAGACGAGCTCCACCTCGTGGTCACCCGCGCCCACGAGGACCGCCAGGAAGAACCCTCCCGCGGGGCGGATCGTCGCCGCGGCGCCGTCCACCGTCGCCCGCCAGTTACGGTAGAACGGCTCGCGGGCAACGAGCCAGGTGGGTCGGTCGACCGCGACCCGGAGCCGCGCGAATCCCGGGCGTCGCGCGAGTACGACGACACGGCCGTGCGGATCCCCCGCGGCTCCGCCCTCCACGCCGTCGGCCTCGATCAGCACCGTGTGCGCGTCGAGCGCGCCGCCCGCGCGCGCCGCCTCGATCGCCTCGCCAGGGGAAGTGGGGCGCGCGTCCGCGACGAGCTGATAGCGGGGTAGCGGAGGTTCGGGCGATGACAGTCGTCGCAACCCCGCGG
>VBLA01000112.1:6124-10357 GCA_005879245.1 Deltaproteobacteria bacterium | reverse complement strand
CTCGGTACGTCCGCGGTGCCCGCGATCGGGTTCACGGCAGCAACTGGGTCTGCCCCGGCAGCGCCACAGCACCGGCCCGGCCAGGTCTCCCGCTGCGTCGACGGTCGCGTTGAGCTCGGTGGGATGCAGATGACGCCGCCTGCGGTGCAGTTGCGGTTGCTGCCGCTGTCCACGGGTGTGGTGGCCCCGAGCGTCATCGCACCCATGGTGTTGCATGTCGTGATGATGTTGAGGATGGACCGGCCTGCGTCGGGTACCACCGAGGGCAGGGGCGCGCCGACACCGGCGCCGACCCGGGGCGGGCTGGTCGTGAAGGAGAGCTGCGGGCTCGCCGTGCAGCAGTTGAAGGTCTGGGCGAAACTCGTTCCGGCACCGAACCAGAGAGTGATCATTCATGATGCCGCTCAGAGTTCGTCGGATACTCTCCTTCCCTGAGTCTAGAACACTCGCAACCTAAGGCGACCCAGAACGGCCAGCAATCCGGTGAACCATTGAAAGCGGCATCGGGGTATTACCTGACGACAGACGATCGGAGCGTTCTGGCGCGAGCCCGCTCACGCGCCGGCCGGGCGCCGGTCGGGCCGTTGATGGGTGGCGGCAGCGTCCGCTAGCACCGTGGCAAAGGAGGCGCGATGCGAGAGAAGATCGGCGTCATCGCGGTGGCGGCCAAGCTGATCGGTCCCGCGCTCGTGGTGGGGCCCGTGACGGTCGTGTAGCCCGCGCGCGGGCGCGGGCTCGGGCTCGGCGGTGTGGCGACGCTGATCGCGGGCGTGGCGTTCCTGGTGACCGCCGCCCGCGGCCGTCGCGCACCGCGCATCAACGATTTCACCACCGACCTCGCCGACCCACCCGCCTTTGTGCCGACGAGCGTCGGGCCGCTCAGCAGCACAGTGAGGTGTGTACGCGGTGCGTACGCGAACGCTCCCCACCGGAGCCCCTCCGACGGCGCGGCGGCGAGCCGAGGGGCAAGCGAAACCGAGCGTCGGGGGGCTCCGGTGGCGACGGGGACGATCTGGGCTGGCTGGACAAGCTGGGCATCCAGGCGCTCGAGCGGTGAGCGTCCGACGGCTCGCCGGAGGGGAGCTACTCGCCTCGCCCACTGAGTCTCCGCCTGTGTCCCGCCTGGCACATCGCGTGCACCTCTGAACGGGGTCGACGCGCGGCGAATCGCGTTTCCGGGCCTTCTTGGGCGTGGGAGATCGGCATGCCGAGTGCATTGGCTGGCGCTCGTGACCACGGATCGCCCCCGCATCCTGATCGTCGACGACGAGCGCGGCGTACGCGAGTCGCTCCGCGCGCTCCTGAACCGGGAGTGCGAGGTGCTGACCGCCGCGACGGGGGACGAGGCGCTCGAGATGCTCGCGCGCGACCCGTTCGACATCATGACCCTGGACCTGAAGATGCCGGGCACGAGTGGCATCCGGGTCCTCGAACGCGCCAAGCAGATCGATCCCGACCTCGAGGTCCTCATCATCACCGGCTACGGGTCCTTCGACACCGCCGTCCAGGGTCTCCGCTTCCGCGCCTTCGACTACATCGCGAAGCCCTTCGATTGCGACCAGGTGCGGCGTCTCGTGCAGGTCGCCCTCGGCCGGCGCGCGGCCGTCCGGCGCCTCAAGGCCGCGCCCGAGCAGCTCCTCTCGACGCTGTCGCACGAGCTCCGGACGCCGCTCAACGTCATCATGGGCTACTCGGCGATGCTGCGTGACGAGGGTGAGCTCACGCTCACGACGGACCAGCGTCGGGTGCTCGACCGGATCGACGAGAACTCGACCAATCTCCTCGGCTACGTCGAGACGATGCTCTACGTGGCCGAGCTCGACCGGGGGGTCGTGCCGGTCGCGGTGGGGCCGGTGCGCGTCGGCGAGGCACTCACGCGCCTGGGAGCCGATCTCGAGCCACGTGCGCGCGCCAAGGAGCTCGGCTGGCGCCTCGAAGCGCCCGCGGATCTCGTCATCGCCAGCGATGGGGACAAGCTCTTCCGCCTGGTACGGACGCTGGCCGACAACGCGGTGCGATTCACGGCCGCCGGGGCCGTCGTGCTGGTGGCGTGGCCCGGGCCGGATGGCATCACGATCGAGATCGTCTCCGGCTCGCCGGGCGGCTCGTCCGCGTGCTCGGCGGCTCCCTCACCTTCGCGACCAGCCGCTCCGGCACGACGTGTCTCTTGCGCGTTCCCGACCTCGCCGCCGAGGACACCGTCCCGCGCCGCGCCACGGCTTGACACACCGGATCCCCTCCGATAGCAGCGTGGCGGGTCTGGCATGCAGCTCGCCGCGCGCCCGCGCCTGAGAGAGGTGCTCGCCAAGCCGCTTGCGGGCGACGACCTGACCGGCGCAGAAGCGCTCGCGCTCCTCGAAGCATCGGAGCTGCTGCCGGCGCTGCTCGAGACGGCTGCGGCGCAGCGTGATCGGGTGTGGGGTCGCGTCGTCACATACTCCCCCAAGGTCTTCCTGCCGGTCACGAACCTCTGCCGCGACCGGTGCACCTACTGCACGTTCCGGAAGGATCCCGGGGACCCCGACGCCTGGACGATGTCGCCCGAGGAGATCCACGTCTGGGCGACGCGCGGGCGGGCGCTCGGCTGCATGGAAGCGCTCATGTGCCTCGGCGACAAGCCCGAGCTCGCCTACCCGAGCTACCGGACGCTACTCGCCGATCTCGGACATCGCACGACCGCCGAGTACGTTTTCCAGGCGTGCGAGATCGCCCTCAACGGCGGCCTCCTGCCCCACACGAACGCCGGGCTCCTGACCGCCGACGAGATGACGCGTCTCAAGGCGGTCAACGTGAGCCTCGGCCTGATGCTCGAGAACGTCTCGCCGCGGCTCCGCGGCCGCGGACAGGTGCACCAGTGGGCGCCCGACAAGGAGCCGGCCCTTCGCCTGCGGATGCTCCGCGAGGCCGGCGAGCTCCAGATCCCCTTCACCACCGGTCTCCTGATCGGCATCGGGGAGACACTCGCCGAGCGGGTCGAGACGCTGGTCGCGATCCGTGACCTCCATCGCACGTACGGTCACATCCAGGAGGTGATCGTCCAGAACTTCCGCGCCAAGCCGACGATCCGCGCCGCCGACCTGGCCGAGCCGAGCGCCACCGACCTGGCCCGCACCGTGGCCATCGCGCGCCTGATCCTCGATCCGGAGGTGAGCGTGCAGGCGCCGCCCAACCTCTCGCCCGCCGACCACGCGCTCCTCCTCGCGGCGGGGCTGAACGACTGGGGCGGCATTTCGCCGCTCACACCGGACTACGTCAACCCCGAGGCCCCGTGGCCGCACGTCGCCGCGCTCGCGGCCACCTGCCGCGCCGCCGGCTACACGCTCCGCGAGCGCCTCGCGATCTATCCCGCCTACATCGACCGTCCCGGCTACCTCGCGCCGGCGCTGCGTGCCCGTGTGCAGGCGCTCGTCGCGACCGACGGGGGGGGCCCGATGGGCGAAAGCCTGAGCGAAGGACATCCATGAGCTGGACCGACCCCTGGGACTCCATCGACGCGGTGGCGTTGAGCGACGCTCCCGTCTCCCGGGCGCTCGCCGCCGCCTCGCCCGCCGTCCGCCGCATCCTCGAGCGCGCGCTCGACCACCGGGAGCTCTCCGCCGAGGAGGGCGAGGCACTCCTCGCCGTCCGCGACGCCGACCTCCTCGCCCTCGTCCGCACCGCCGACGCCGTGCGTGCGGCCGACGTCGGCGACGAGGTCACCTACGTCGTGAACCGCAACATCAACTTCACCAACGTCTGCTTCGTGAACTGCCAGTTCTGCGCCTTCAAGCGGCAGCGCTGGGAGGCCGACGCGTACACCCACGGCCTGGACCTCGTGCTCGGCAAGGTGGAGGAAGCGATCGGCCGCGGCGCCACCGAGGTGTGCATGCAGGGGGGCATCAACCCCGACATGGACGCCTTCGCCTACCGGGACATCCTCACGGCCATCAAGACGCGCTACCCGGCGCTCCACGTGCATGCCTTCTCGCCCATGGAGATCATGTATGGCACGCGCCGTACCCGGATGGACTATCCGGCCTACATCGGCATGCTGCGTGAAGCCGGGCTCGGGAGCATCCCGGGAACGGCGGCCGAGATCCTCGACGACGAGGTGCGGGAGATCCTCTCCCACAAGAAGGTCGACGTCCGTACCTGGGTGGAGATCATCACGACCGCCCATGGGCTCGGCGTGCCGACCACCTCGACGGTGATGTACGGCCACGTGGAGACCGCCGCCCACGTCGCCCGCCACAT
>VBLA01000112.1:0-6085 GCA_005879245.1 Deltaproteobacteria bacterium | reverse complement strand
CGTATCTACGCGACCAGCCGCCTCATGCTGCGGGGGGTGATCGACAACCTCCAGACGTCGTGGGTGAAGCTCGGCCACCGGCTCGCGCAGCTGACGCTCCGCGCGGGGTGCAACGACTTCGGCGGCACGCTCATGGAGGAGAGCATCTCGCGCGAGGCGGGCGCGGATGCCGGCGAGTACACGTCGGTCGAGGAGATCCAGGCACTCGTCCGGAGCATGGGCCGCATCCCGGTCGAGCGGACGACGCTCTACGGACGGGTGGTGCGGGACGCAGGGGGGGCCGTTGCGGGTCACGGTGCTGGCGGGTGGCGTGGGCGGAGCCCGGTTCCTGCGGGGCCTCTGCCGGCACACTGACCCGCGCCACACCACCGTCATCGGGAACACCGGGGACGACGAGGAGTTCTTCGGGCTCCACGTCGCGCCCGATCTCGACACCGTGCTCTACACGCTCGCGGGGCGGGCCGATCCCGTGCGCGGCTGGGGGCTGCACGGGGAGACCTTCCACTGTCTCCGCGCGGTCGGCACGCTCGGCGGGCCGACCTGGTTCCAGCTCGGCGACCGCGACCTCGCGACTCACCTCGTGCGGACGGCGTGGCTGCGGGCCGGATGGTCGCTCTCGCGGGTCACGGCGACGCTCGCCCGGGCACACGGGGTCCGCGTCCGGATCCTCCCCATGACCGATGACCGTGTGCGGACCTTCGTCCACACCGAGCGGGGCCGCCTCCCCTTCCAGGACTACCTCGTGCGCGGCCGTGCCCGCGGCCGGGTGCGACGGATCGAGGTCGCGGGCGCCGCGCGGGCCCGTCCCGCGCCGGGCGTGCTCGCCGCCCTCCAGACGAGCGACGCCGTCGTCATCGCGCCCTCGAACCCGCTCGTGTCGATCGGCCCGATGCTCGCGCTCCCCGGTGTCCGGAAGGCGCTCGCCCGTCGTCGGGGTGCGGCCGTGGCGGTGTCGCCGCTGGTGGGCGGGCGAGCGGTACGCGGGCCGCTCCCGCGCATGCTCCGCGGGCTCGGCCTCGAGGTCTCGCCGCGCGGGGTCGCGCGGCTCTACCGGGGGCTCGTCGACGTGTGACGGAACGCCTTGACGATCGCCGTCATTCCCGTCCCGGGTCTCCCGCTCATCAACCCGGGCGACGATCTCGGGCAGCTCCTCGGCGACGCGATCGACGCGGCCCGCGTGGGGTTGAAGGCCGGGGACGTCGTCGCCGTCTGCCAGAAGGTCGTCTCGAAGGCGGAGGGTGCCGTGGTCGCGCTCGAGGAGGTCGAGGCGTCGGCCTTCGCGAAGCACCTCGCCGCCCGGACGGAGAGCGGCAAGGACCCCCGCGCGCTGGAGGTCATCCTCCGGGAGACGCGGCGGATCGTCCGCATGGATCGCGGCCACCTCATCTGCGAGACTCATCACGGCTTTGTGTGCGCCAACGCGGGTGTCGACGAATCGAACGGCGTCGCCCCGGGCGTGGTGACCCTCCTGCCCCGCGATCCCGACGCGTCGGCCGAGCGGCTCCGTGAGGGACTCGCAGCCCGCTTCGGGGTGACGGTGGCGACCGTCATCACCGACACGTTCGGCCGGCCCTGGCGCGAGGGCCTGGTGGAGGTGGCACTCGGGTGTGCCGGAATGGATCCCCTGCTCGACCTCCGCGGGCGGGCCGACCTCTCCGGCCGCGAGCTCCACCACACCGTCGTCGCGCTCGCCGACGAGGTGGCGGCGGCGGCCGGACTCGTCATGGAGAAAGACAGTGCGGTCGCGGCGGCAATCGTGCGCGGCGTCCGCTTCACGCCGGGCACGGCGGGCGCGACGGCGCGGCTCGTACGGAAGCCCGAGTTCGATCTGTTCCGGTAGTTGCGACCCTCTGACGGAGCGGTCGGCCGGCCAGGCAGATCGTGAACGCGACGCCCGGGGGGACCACCCGGGCGTCGCGCTGTCCGAAATCGTTGGGTCAATGTCCTAGCAGCCAGATCGCGGGGGTGGCATACTCGCGTCCGAAAGGAGTCATCCCATGCGGATCGCGATCCTGCTCTACGACGGCATGACGGCGCTCGACGCCATCGGCCCCTACGACGTGCTGCGACAGGTCCCCGGCGCGGAGGTGCTCTTCGTCGGAGACGGCGCGGGCGTGAAGCGAACCGAGGAGCAACCCCTCGGGCTCGTCGCCGACCGTACCCTCGCCGAGGTGCCGCACGCCGACATCCTCGTCGTGCCGGGCGGCTTCGGCAATGAGCGGGTGATGCGCGAGCCGCCGACGCTCGACTGGATCCGGCGCCTGCACACCACGACCCAGTGGACGACCTCGGTCTGCACGGGCTCGCTCATTCTGGCGGCCGCCGGCCTCCTCCACGGGCTCCGGGCGACGACCCATTGGGCCTCCCTGGAACGGCTGCGCGACTTCGGTGCGGAGCCCGTCGCCGAGCGGGTGGTCGTGCAGGGGAAGATCATCACCGCCGCCGGGGTCTCGGCCGGCATCGACATGGCGCTCCGGCTGGTCGCCCGGGTCGCCGGGGACGACATGGCCCGTGGGATCCAGCTCGGCATCGAGTACGACCCGGCCCCGCCCTTCGACGCGGGGTCGCCCCGCAAGGCCCCCGAGCACGTGGTCCAGCTCGTGCGCCAGGCAGTCGAGTTCAAGCGGGAGCGCTACCGGTCGTCCGCCGCGTGAGACGATGCCGCGCGCCCGAGTCCTGCCGCTCGCCCGTCGGCGACGCCCGTCGCGCGGGGCTGGACGGGGCCCGCGGCGGATCACGATCGTCGCCTATCCCGACTTCCAGCTCCTCGATGTCACCGGGCCGCTCGAGGTCTTCGCGCAGGCGGCGCGTTTTCTCGGCGCCAGCCCGGCCGCCTACACGGTCGAGATCCTGACGAGCGGCGCCCGGCCGCTCGTCTCCTCCTCGGGCGTCCGCCTCGTGCCGGACGGGAGGACGCGCGAGGCGTCGGGTGGGATCGACACCCTCGTCGTCGCGGGCGGTCCGGGTGTCGCCACGGCAGTCGGTGACCGTGCGCTCGTCGGCTGGCTCCGCCGCACGGCGCGGCGGGTGCGGCGCGTCGCTTCGGTGTGCAGCGGCACGTTTCTCCTCGCGCAGGCGGGCTTGCTCGACGACCGCCGGGCCACGACCCACTGGCAGGTCTGCGACCAGCTCGCGCGTCTGTACCCACGCATCACCGTCGAGCGTGACCCGATCTTCGTGCGCGATCGCGGCGTCTACACCTCGGCGGGCGTCACGGCCGGGATGGACCTGGCCCTTGCCCTGGTGGAGGAAGATCACGGCCGAGACCTTGCCCTCCGCGTCGCACGCCAGCTCGTCATGTTCCTGAAGCGCCCGGGTGGCCAGTCGCAGTTCAGTGTCCAGCTCGCCGTGCAGGTGGCCGATCGCGAGCCGATCCGCGAGCTGCAGGCGTGGATCGCGGATCACCTGGACGAGGAGCTGGCGGTGCCCGCGCTCGCCTCGCAGGTCGCGATGAGCGAGCGCAACTTCGCCCGGGTGTTCCGGCGCGAAGTGGGGTGCCCGCCTGCCCGCTTCGTCGAGCGCGCGCGGGTGGAAGGCGCGCGGCGCCGCCTCGAGGAGTCGACCGACGGTGTCGATGTGATCGCCGCGCAGTGCGGGTTTGCGAGCGCGGAGGTCATGCGCCGCGCCTTCCTGCGCCTCCTCGGCGTCCCCCCGAGCGCGTACCGCGGTCGGTTCCGGTCGGCTGCGCGCGCGTAGCCACCCCGGCAAGGTTGGACGGGTCGGGACCGTCACGCGGACGCGAGCCGTCGCCCGAGGGCGACGCGCTCGCCGAGGGTGCCAGGCACGTTCATCGTCGCCACCGCTTCGAACAGCGGGCGAAGACCGCGGCGGTTCGCAACCTGGATGGTGAGCCCGGGGCGGGCGTTCAGCTCGAGCACGAGCGGGCCACGCCGGAGGTCCACGACGAGGTCGACGCCGACGAGACCGAGCTCGACCGCGTCTGCGGCCTGGACCGCGAGCCGGAGGATCTCGTCCCACACGGGCAGCGTCACGCCGGCGAGCGGGCACCCGAGATCGGGGTGGACGGTGACCGGACGCCGGCCGGCGACCGCGGCCGTCGTGTGGCCTCGCGCGAGGTCGATGCCGACCCCGACGCCGCCCAGGTGCAGGTTGGCGCGCCCGTCGGAGCGGCGGGTGGGGAGTCGGAGCATGGCGAGCAGCGGAACGCCACGGAAGACGAGCACGCGGACGTCGGGAACCCCACGGTAGGCGAGTGCGGCGAGCGTCGGCTCGGGGACGACGCGCTCCTCCACCAGGAGCACGTCCTCGCGTCCCCCGACGGAGTACATGCCCGCGACGACGTCGCAGACGTGCGCCTCGAGTGTGCGGCGGTGGAAGGGAGCGCCGCTCGCCTTGACGAAGTGGTCGCCCTCACGACCGACGACGACGACGATCCCGGCCCCCCCTGCCCCGCGCGCCGGCTTGAGCGCGCACTCCGGCCGCTCCCAGAGCCGCGCGACGAGGCCACGGATCTGCCACGGCGCCTCGCAGGTGTCGTGCAACGCTGGCGCCGGCACGCCCCGCGCGGCGAGGAGCGCCTTGGTGGCGCGCTTGTCGTCGACCACCCGGTAGCGTTGCGGCGTGTTGTAACGAAAGAGATAGGCGTGATTGCGCCGATTGAGCCCGAGCATCTCGCCCCGGAGTCGGCGGAGGCGGGCGATCACGGCCGCGGGAGCTCGCCGCGGGGTGCGGGCGCCGCGACGGGCGGGGCGTGGCGCATCGCCGCGAAGAAGCGCGTGTACTCGAGCAGGCGGAGTCCGCGCCACTTCCCGAGAAGCACGTCGAAGAGGATGGTCGCGAGAAGGATCTCCGGGAAGGCGAGGACGAGCGACTGGAGGCCTCCCCGGTCCACCACGAGGTAGCACGCGAGGGAGAGCCCGAGGGTGGTCGCCGTCATGCGGAACGCCTGTCGGGTGCCGAGCTCCGCCTGAGAGGCCGCGAAGTTCTCGATCACGTTCGACATGATGACCATGGGGAAGATGCTGATGTTCAGGAGCGGGCCGATGCCGAGGGTGGCGCCGACCAGGGTGAGGCCCGCCATCACCGCGGCCACCAGCGCGATCAGGATGGCGAGCCGCGACACCGCCTGGAGGCGCAGGCGCTGGAGCGCCATGCGGAGCGTGACGCCGAGGCCGACGATCACGACGAAGATGATGACCCCCCACTCGAGCCCCGTCGTGATGAAGGCGAGGGAGACGATCACCGGCCCGAACATGCCGAAGGTCTCGAGCCCGATCACGACGCGCGCCACCACGACGAGGGAGGCGATGATGGGCAGGATGAGGATGAGCGTCAGCGCTCCGAGGGGGACCTGGGCGCGAACCGCCCGCGCCCAGGCGTGCATGATCGGCCGCCGCCAGGCGGGGAGCCGCTCGCCGGTCTCGCCCAGCACGAGCGGTTCGATGTTCCAGCGATCCGCCTCCTCGCCCATCGGGGTCCCGTCGATCAGGTTGGCACGCGCCATCTCCCAGAGCGGCAGCAGATCCGCCACCCGCGGCACCAGCACCACCTCGCCGGGCGTGACGAGGTGGTAGAGGAGCGAGCCGAGCATGAGCGCCGCGGGACGGATCATGGCCCCGGCGACGAGGATGCGGCTGTCCTCCATGTGAATGCCGCGCTGGCCGAGCTCCATGAGGGCGTAGAGGCCGGCGTCGTCCGCCGTGGCCACGAGCAGCAGATTCGCACTCCGGACGAGCGGCAGGTTCGCGGTGATGAGGCCCTCGAGATAGGTCTCGCGGAAGTAGCGGGATTCGAAGTGGGCGGTGAGGAGCACGCAGTCGATCGCGGCAGCGCGCGCCTCGGCCAGGATCCGATCGGTCACCGCCGCGGGCACGCTCTGATCAGCGATCAGCACGACCGACGCGACCGGCTCGGTGACATAGGCGGTGTGCGTCTCGACCGGCTCGCGCCGGATGCCGCGCACGATCGGCCGGCGCCCCGCCTCGACGCGCACGTCGCTCTCGTCGGCCCCTTCCTCCACCAGCCGGCGGGTGGTGGGGTGGATCGAGAAGCTGTAGTCGAGCTCGACCCCGCGGGTGTGGATGATGAGGGGCACGTCGTCCCGGTAGAGCGCGAGGTGGTCATT
>VBLA01000587.1 GCA_005879245.1 Deltaproteobacteria bacterium | reverse complement strand
GCACGAGCCCGGACCTCGTTTGGCCCGCCCCCGATCCCGCCATCGCCACCGCGTACGAAGCGACCCTCTCGCGCCTCGAGAATCTTGGTGCGCGGCTGGTCGAGATTCGTCTACCCCACCACGAAATCGTCCTGCGGGCGATCATGGGTGTGTTCTCCCTCGAGGGTGACACCCTCATCGAGGCGCTGCTCGGCGACCGGCCACGGCTCTTCAGCCCGCAGCTCACCCGGATGGCGGAGCAGAAGCCGGTCGCTGACCCCGCACTCTGGGTGCACCTCCAGCAGGATCGCCAGCGCGTTCGCCAGGACTACGCTGTCGCCTTCGAGACGGCCGACGTGCTCGTGCAGCCGGTTGCTCCCCTCGTCGCACCGCGCATCGACGTCGACGAGGCGAGCTACATCGGGCGCTGCGTGCCGTACACCGCGGCGGCGAATCTGGTCGGCTTCCCGTCGGTCGCCCTGCCTGCGGGGATGGCCGACGGCCTGCCGATGGGCATCCAGATCATCGCCCCGCCGGGTGCGGACGGCCTCGCGCTCCGGGTGGCGCGCGCCCTGGAACAGGCGGCGTCCGAGCACCGCGTGCAGACGCCGCCGCTCGGAGACTAGGGCCGAGGGCCGGGGTGACGGGGAAAGCGCGAGTCTGATCGCGGTCTCGTCAGGAAGACGGCGCGAGTCGCCACTCCTCCGTGATGGGGAGGATTAGCGCGGCGGGGCCGTTTGGTATCGTCGTCGCTTGGGGTCCCTGGCCCACGAGGGTGGGCGGCAGGCAGAACGCCCCGACGAGCTTCGCGCTGGCGGTCTTCGGATAGGTCGGATCCGGCCAGGGCGGTTGCGGCTGAACCGAGAACCCGACCCGCTCGAGTCTGCTGTCGCTCTCCGGAGCCGTTGGGAAGCAGGGAAGCTTCGGGGCATTGGAGCAGCACGCCTGCTGGACGCCGCCCTTGTGCGCGATGCACTCACCCGCAAGCGTCGTACTCGCGCAGTCGGTGCAGATGCCGTCGCTGCACGTGCCCTCGCCGCACGCGTCGTCGGGAATGGGTGGGCCGTCAGGGGGTGAGCACGGGCTCGGACCGAGGAGCGTGGAAACGCCCGTGACGAGCGGGAAGGTGAGCGCGACAGGTGCAACCAGGGTCCCCGGATCAGGCGGGCAGCCAGCCGAGAGCGAGTAGGTGTTGTCGGCAGCTGAGGCGTCGGCGACGGTGGCAATGCCCTCGACCGTGCAGGGCGCGCCCTTGTTCGGGCCGCTGTCGCATGTGCCGGCGTCGCCGACGGCCGCGCCCGTGCAGCGCGGGCAGATCTGGACGACCGAGGTAAGGTGGACATTGGCGGACACGTTCACCGTGGCGTGGATCGCGCCGGTTAGGACGTTGGCGGTTCCGCCGATGCCAGGATCCGCGAACCCGTCGACCACGCACGCGGGTACGTCGGCGGACAGGAGAGGCAACGGGGGGCCGAAGGTCGAGCCCCTCGGGCCAGTAACGGTGCAGAGGGGATAGGCGATCGCGTTGCACCCGCTGAGGGCGAGCCCGAGCTTCCAGCCATCGGGCCAGGAAAAGTTGTGGCCGGCGCCCGTCGCGCCGGTGTCGAGGTCGGATCCCGTGCTGGCTACGGTCAGGTCGAGCTCGCCGGGACAATTCACGTCGATGCACGGCGAGGGATTCGGCACGCAACGGATATCGAGCTTGTCCTTGTCTTTCTTAGGATGGAGAACCCTTGAGACCGCGACGAGCTTGATCCTTGCCTTACCCACCTTGACGCCGCTTCCGGTCCTCCTCAGCGGGACGCTCACCCGACCGAAGTCCCCGCACCGCTCCCGCGAGATGGGAGTGACGGGAACGGGGATCGTGAAGGGCCCCCCTCCGCGGGAGAAACCCCCCACCGTGATGTCACCGATCCGTCGTGGCCGGCAGCCGGGAATCCCCGGAACATGCGCGCAGATCCGAATGTCCAAGCGGCACACGCCGTCGGGGATCCCGTCACGGTCGCAGCGCGCATCGCCGTCGGTGCAGATCACCTTCCGACTGCTGCTGTCGAGCTCGACGCCGTCGAAGACCGCGTAGCAGTCGGTCTCGGGCGAGCCGCCGCCGAGCACCAGGGCACGCGCATGGCTACGGCCGCCCAGGACGAGGGCGGCGACGACGAGGAAAGCGCACGTGCCCTTCACGGGGTGCCCTTT
>VBLA01000225.1 GCA_005879245.1 Deltaproteobacteria bacterium | reverse complement strand
GTAGTCGGCGGTGACGAAGAGGTCGTAGTCGCTGCGCGTGAACCCGGGGCCATAGATCGCCGCCGGCCACGGCGGCGGGAAAAACGCCGGGTCGGGTGTCACGACGATGACGCCGAGCCTGTCGGCCCCGAATGGGACCGGCGTCTGGGTCGTGGGGACCGGCGGGATCTCCCCATCGGTGAAGCCGTCGCCGACGCCGTACGGATTGTCTTGCTGCCCCGACGCCGAGGCGAACTGGTATCGAGGTGACAGGAAGCTGCCGAACGCGTAGTAGCCCGCGGTCCCGGGCGGGATCAGGTTGGGCACCGCGCTCGACTGCAAGGCCCCAGGGGCGGTCGGATCGACCTTCACCTGGTCGGTGCGCACGATTCCGTTGAGCGGATCGGCGAGCGACGGTTCGACGCTCGCCGCCAGGAAGACGTCGTTCACACCGTTCTGGGTGAACGTGACCTTGCGGCTCGCGGTGGACGTCGACGCGTCAGGAAATCCCGCGAGCACGTAGGCGTTGGCGCTGTTGGACAGAGGAAGGTCCATCGACTGACGGATGCGCACGAGCGAGCCGGTCGCCGTTCGCGTCGTGAACCGGACCACGCACGTTCCGCCGCACGCATTGACGTGACGGCCAGCGGTGTCGACGATGCCGTTGGTCACGTGGATCCGGTAGGCGGTCCTCTCGCTGAGGAAGGCATCGCTGATTCCGGCCAAGGTGTTCGTGGCCGGGTCGAAGGTGAGCTGGCGCAGACCGCTGAAAAAGCCTCCCTTGTCGGTGCTGATGAAGAAGTTCGATGCGTTCACGGATCCGAGGTCGATGGCGCCGGTGAACGGCACGAGTACCCGCGGCTGCAGGTCGAACCCGTCGAGCTTGTTGAGTTGGGCGAAGGCGTCGCAGATCGAGTAATCGGCGGTGGTGCACGACGGCTGCACGACGCCCCCGATGTTCGGGTAGTCGATGCCCGCGCGGAAGTTGATGCGGCGCCCGGTGAGCTGGCGTGCGTCGGCGACCGTGAAGGCGTTGTCCGGGAAGATCCGCGATCCGTAGCTGCGGCCGCGCATGACGGCGACCGTCGACCCGGCGGAGACCTGTGGTGCCGCGGACCCGAAAACGCCGAGGAGGCATACGGTCAGCAGGCTCCACCGAAGTCGCATCCTCTCGTGCCCACCTTCACCGTGAAATCTCTCCATCCGAAGCCCTCCTTGGCTCGGCGTAGACGGGGGCGTCACGAATCGGAGTTAAGCTGCGGGGGCCGGCCAGTCCATCGTGGTTCTGCGTGAACTCCGGGGAATCAGGTTGGGAGCCGGAGCATCGAAACTCATTAGTAGAGCTCGTGAAAGAACGTGAACGGCTCGATCAGGAACGTCACGCGCCGCGGCTTTCGCCGCTAAAGTGTCTCGCTGGCTGACTCCTACGTCAGCACGAGCTTGTGCGACTCTATCGCTCTCGATGACTCTGCCGACGATGTCCCTCGGTGCCGGGTCGCCTGGGGCCTTATGCGCCCACACGAGCCGGGGGGCTGGGGGGCATGCATGGACCCTCTCCCGCCGCTTCTCCGGAGCCCCTCAACGAGCCGAGCCCAGCCGTTCACCGATTGCTTCCCGCATCACGGGACGTTCAACCCCGCGCGACGCCGCGCGAGTTGCTGCACCCGCTGGTGCAACAGGCCGGGCCGCCGTAGAAACCTTCGACCCGCGAATCAGGAGCAGCCCGGGTCGCTCGCGCTCGGGAGCGGCGCCGCCGGAATGGCTGTATTCATCGAGGGCGCTCGGTTGAAGTCGAACATATCCTCCAGCGTCGCCGCGTTCAGGTCGCGCGCGGTCATATGCGGCCGGGTGACCTGCTCGCTGGTCGGGCTCAAGAATCGCTTCTCGATGAGCGCGAGCAGCGACGTGTGATCGCCCACGGTGTGTGAGACGTAATGCGGCTTGGAGAACGGCGACACGGCGATGAGCGGCACCCGGAAGCCGAGCTGATTGAAGTTGGCGCAGCTCGCCGGATATGGGCCCGTCGCGGTGAACCCCGGACAGATCGCCGCCGCATCCGACCGGCTGATGTCACACTGCGCGCCACCCCCGGGCTGCTCGCTGGCCGGCGGGTTGGAAAGGTCCTCGCATTGGCCGGGGTTGATGCCGTCGGGGTTCAACGCGCCCCCTTGCCGAGCCGCAGGCGGAGCGACGTGATCGTAGGAGCCGCCGTGCTCGTCGTAGATGATGAGGACGATCGAGTCGGTCCAGCTCGGGCTGTTCCGTACCGCGCTCACGATCTGCGAGACGAAGTACTGGCCGGCCCGAATGTCGTTGGGCGGATGCTCGTCGGTCTCGAACACCGAGCCGTTGATGGTCTGATCCTTGAAGAACGACGGATCGATGAACGACACGGCGGGCAGCGTTCCGGCCGCCGCCTGGTCGGAGAAGGCGCTCACGGGCTGCGTATGGGAAGACGCGAACGGCCGGAAGATGCCTGACGTCGGCAGGTCGGAGAAATAGTTGACCCAGCTGATGCCGTGCTGATCGAGCAGGTCGAAGATGGTTCCGGTGATCGGCTTGTAGCCGCCCGGCGGGGGGAGGATCTCGTTGGTCGTGAGATGGCCGAAGGACGTCGCCGCCATCTCGTAGGAACGATTCGGGAAGGTCGGGCCGACGACCGAGCAGAAGTAGCGATCGTCGATCGCGAAGCTCTCCGCAAGGGCGTAATAGAACGGCAGGTCGCCCTCATTGTAGAAGCCCATCGTGTCGTCGTCGGTCGGGCTCTCGCCGCTGTCGGTCTGCTCCGTGGCGTCGTTCACCAGAACGAACCCGTCGTTTGGGCTGAACGCCAGTGCGCCGGCGGGATCGTTGAAGTTGGCCTCGCGGTGGCTGCCCGGCCAGTCGTGCTGGAGATCCGGGCCGACGCAGTACTTGGCGTCGTGGAAGGCGAAGACGGTGCTGCCGTCGTCATCCACATTCGAGTTGCTGCAGGTGTAGTGGCCGGCGGTATCCCGCGCGCAGCTGAGCCCGTCGACGCAGGTGTGATCGCTCGCGGCGCATTTTCCGCCGCCGCTGTGATACGGCGTGCCGCTGGCGTAGGGGAGCACGCCGAAGTAGTTGTCGAACGAATGGTTCTCCTGCATCACGATGATGATGTGATTGACGTGCTGCAGGTTTCCCGCGGCGCGCGCGGCGCCCGTCGCGACGAGCAGCCCCAAAATCGCCGCCGTCGCTGCGAGCACGATCCGTGAGCCCGATGCTGGCGGCCCACCCTCCGGGTCACCCCACCTCTGCGCCTCGGTTTTGGATAGAGTGTGCGTCATCGCTCCCCCCTTTCTCCCTGCGTGTGTCTCCTCTCGCGCCTCAAGGCTGAGGCACGTCGCCGAAAGCGGGCAATCCCCGATCGGCGTGACTACCCCGGGCCTTTCGCGATCGCACACCCGCCGAGATGCGCGCGCTCGATCCCGTCAACCGCGTCCACGCTCTGTGCCTCCGACGCCTTCGTGTCGGGCGCGTTCTGCGCGGTGCCACCGGCCGGCGAGCCTGAGCCGGGCGAGTGACGGCGCGCGCGTCAGTCGCGGACGATGCATGGGCCGCTGGCTTGCTGGGTCCTTATCTTCCCGCCCCTACTCGGCATCACGCCCAAAAGGGGGGCCACGGTGCGACCGGCTCGTGCGACCAGAGCATGAGCAGGCCCGGCTGCCGGTAGAGACTCGGCGCGACCTCCTCGCCCTGCAGCCCGCGCTTGTAGAGGGCTTCGAGCAGGTCGGACTCGCCCTCGAAGCCGGCGTAGGTGATCGTCAGCCGTACGCTAACCGCTCGCGTTGGCACGGGCACCATCTCATCCCACAGCCGGTGCGCGCGCTCGCTCATATAGCCCCACAGTTCGTCAAAGACGACGATCGTCGGATTCGACCCCGCTGCCCCCGCGTAGTCGCTCGCCAAGGCCGTGATCGTCGCGCCCGCGCTCGGGAACGCGATCTTGCTCTGCATGATCTGCGCGGTTTCCCGCAGGAGAGGGCTCGCCTCCACGATCCGGGCAATGGCCTGGAAGACGCGGCCTGTTGATTGTTCGAGGTCGTTGGCGAGGCAGTAGCCCTCCGCGTACCGACCCCGAGCACGACGACGACGTAGATCGTCGCCATCGCCGCTGTCGCCGTCTTCCCACTCTTCTTCGGGCACGAGTAGACCATCTCCGAGTACGGCAGCCGGCCGTCTGGCCCCGGCGTCAGCGCCTCTCGCAGGAACCGCTCCTGTGCCGGGTACAGATCGAAGGGCGCGCCAGTTTCGGGATTGCGCAGCACGTCCTGGACGAAGGCGACCGGATCGGTTTTCCACTTCGCGATACTCACCTGGCAACCCCTCCTTCGCCTCCCCTAGCCTCTCCGCGCGCGCGGGAAGCTCTCGCGCTGATGCGTGACGACCCACCGCTATTCTCTGCCCTGGGCCGGCCCTCGAGGCCCGCCAACTGCGCCACGATGTCGGTCGCATCCCGAGCCCGCCGTTCGAGCCCGAGCCGTTCGAGCATCCGGGCCAGGGAGTCGCCCAGCTGCTGGCGCTGCAGCAGCACGGGGAGCACCGTCCGCTTGCGCGTCACCAGTGAGGCTTGGCGCAGTAGCCAGTCGTCGAGGCTGACCACCATCACCCAGGTCTGCGCCGCCAGCTCCACGAGGGTCTGCTGAGCGCGCGTGAGATCCCCACCGAGATCGGCGCTGAGGTCGGCCTTCCAGCGCTTCACGGCACCCGCCACGGCCGACCGCCCGTCGAGTCGCCGCGTCGTCAGTTGCGCAACGGTCCGACGCAGGGTCGAGAGACCGTGTGCCGGGGGACGGCCTCTAGCGCGCCGCGAAGGCGGCTCTGCGCCCCCTGGCGGCGTCATGGGCGCGCCGGGCATCACCGGGGCTTGCGAAATTGTGTCCGGCGGACACAATCCGTGGCGGTCGGGGGCGGTTCTTGGCGGTCGGACGGGGGAAAAACTCTTGAATTTTCGCGAGGCGGGCGGGGTTCAAGTCCCCCCTTTCGCACTTCGGTAAGTGCGCGAGCACCCAGAGGAACCTCAACGTTGCGTGCCGTCGCTGACACGTCGTGCCCCGAGAATCCTGCGGACCACGCCGTGCCCTGTCGTGCCCTAAACGTCGTGCCTTACGGGTGATCGGCGTAGGCGTCGGGGTCGTCCCCCGCTTCTGAGCGAGATAGCTCTCCTGCCGTTCGAGTGCGGCAGCCTGCACGTCGTCGCGCCGCACGTTGTGCCGCTGAAACACGCTGCGGTCGACGTGCCGGTCAACTCGTGAGGGGGATCCCTCCCCCGCGTGGCCGTGGCACTCTCGCGGCAGGCCTGACTACAGTCTATTTGGC
>VBLA01000224.1:2615-12730 GCA_005879245.1 Deltaproteobacteria bacterium | reverse complement strand
AGCGCGCTCGGTCTCGGCGACGGTGGCCAGCACCTGGCGGAGATTCCAGCGGAACCGACGCTCCATGATCTCCTGCATGACCCGCCAGAAATCCGTCGCGGCCTCGTAGTGATCCTTGCGCGAGCCGGCGACGTGGGTGCGGCGCACCAGATGCCACTCGACCAGGCCGCGGATATTGACCGAGATGTTGCTCTTGCTCTGCTCGAGCTCGGCCGCGACCTCCTCGAGGGCGAGGGAGCGCTGGTGGAGGTAGAGCAGCGCGAAGATCCGCCCCTGGAGCTGGGTGAGAACACCCGAGGTCGCCGCGGCGGCGCCGATGCCATCGACGAAGATGCCGGTTGCCCGGTCCATGAATGCCTCCTGTCTGTTCGGTACGTTTAGAAAATTCTGAACGTTCTGTCAACACGGGTCCCAAGCGTGACGTGCGCCGCCCGGGCTCGCGACGGCTGGGAGGCTGACCCAAGACTCGCTCTGACATCTGCGCGCTCGGCGTCGCCCCGGCATAGACCGGGGGGGCCGCGTCATCGCGGCCTACGGGTCGACGACCCCAGCAGACGCTCCCGCATTGGGGGTCGTCTGCCGCGCCGGCTTCGCCGGCCGCGGCACGCCGTTCGCTCGATCCACCGAACGCGGCACTCTCGCGTCCGATTCCGACCCGAGACGTGTCTCGGGTCGGCCTTCTAGAGTAGCGCGAGGGCCCGCCGGGCCGCCGCCAGCCCGGCGTAGGCGCCGACGTCGACCACCGCCGCGGGGGCCTCGAGCGTCGAGCCGGCGAGGAGGAGGCCGTGGATGCCGGGCGCCTCGAGCCCGTGGCGCCTGAGCGGCGCCCAGGCCCAGCTCGTGGACTGCGGGGCGGCGACGTACTGGTAGGCGCTCCACTCGACGCACGCGTCGAGGTCGGCGTAGAAGCGACGGAGGTAGTCGATCGCCTCGTCGAGCTCGGCGCGCGCCGCCGTCCAGGACTGGCCGGCGGTCGATCCGCCGCGGAACCAGCGGGCCATCACGAGCATGAGGAGGTGCTTGCCGGGGGGAGCCGCCCGTCGGCTGGAGAGCGAGGTGATCTGGTACCCGCCGCGGTAGGCCCGCTCCGGGCCGCGGAGAAGCCGGTTCCAGCCGCCGTGCTGATCCGGGACACCGGTCGCGCGGATGGTGGGTACGCGGCCGAGCCCCGCCTGCCAGCCGACCAGATCGGCGCGATGCCCGCGGAGCTCGTGAGCGGCCGCGACGAACGCGGGCGGGAACAGGTGCTCGTCGGCCAGGTCGAAGGTTTCCCACACGGGATAGGTGCTGATCACGATCGGCGCCCGCACCTCGCGCACGAGGTTGGTCGTGTCGACGGCGACGGCACCCCGTACCCGCCCGCCGTCGACGACGATCTCGAGCGGCTTCCAGCCGAGCGCGATCTCGCCGCCCCGTGCCCGGATCGCGCGCGCCCAGGGCTCCATCAGGCCCTGCATGCCGCCCACCTCGTCATCGTCGGGGATGAAGGGCCCCTCGCCCTTCGGATTCCGGAAGAACTGCATCAGCCGGCCGACCGAGGCCTCCTCGGGATGCCGGTGGAAGATGACCGTCGCCATGAGGAGGAGGGCGCGGCGGACGCCGGGGTGTCGGACGTGGCGGGGGAGCCACGTGCCGAGAGTCTCGGGGAGCCGAGCCTCCTGCTCGGCGGCTGCCGCACGCGCGAGCTGGCCAACGATCTCGCCGAGCTCGGCCATGCCGTCCACGGGACACTCGAAGAACTCGCCCGCCGCGGCGAGGAAGCCCTCCGGCCCCCACCTGCCGCCCTCGAGCACTCGGTCTTCGGGGAAGCGGTGCAGGCGCAGCGGTTGCTCCACCCGGCGGAGCTTGACCTCGACGCCGGCTTCACGGGCGGCCTCCGCGCCGTAGTGCCACGCGAGCTGGCAGTCGCCGACGTCGTGGCCGTCGCGATGGCCGAAGTCGATCCAGTAGCCATCGGGTCGTCGGACGGCGCCGCCCCGGCCGCCGACGGTGTCGGCCTGCTCGAGGATCACGATCCGCTTGCCCTGGCGAGTGAGGATCGCGCCCGCCACGAGCCCGGCGAGCGCCGAGCCGACGATGACGACGTCGGCCTCCGTCTCGCGCGGCTCCATGGGCGCCGCGACGCTCGCACCGAGGTTCTCGGCTGTCAACGCTCGATTGACTCACTGAGAGATCCTCAGTTATGAGGATAGCTCAGCCGTAGCCGGAGGAGGTGCCGATGCCGCTCGATCCTGCCTACCAGACGGTCGCGCCCGACGACTTCCCCGCGATGCTCGAGCCCGCCCGCTATGCGCGGCGGACACCGCATTTCGAGGAGATCATCGCTCGCACCGAGGAGCACTTCTGGAACCCGGAAGACCGGGACTACATCAACTTCGACCAGCCCTGGCCGGCGGGCGAACCGCTCCTGCCGCTCAGCTTCATCGTCGAGTCGCACACCGCCGTGTGGGATCGACTCGACGAGGGGCAGCGGGTCGCCTTCGCCAACGAGACGGCGCGCTGGCTCGCGTCGAACCTGCTCCACGGCGAGCAGGGGGCGCTCAGCCTCTCTGCCAACCTCTGTGACATCTTCCTCGATCCGGGCGCGCAGGAGTACGCAGCGAATCAGGTGCGCGAGGAAGCCCGTCACGTCCACGGCTTCACGCGCTACATCGCGGCCCGCTTCGCGGGGGCGACCTTCCCGGTCGGCGACACGATCGGGAACCTGCTCCAGGAGCTCGTCGCGAGCCCGGTCGTCTACAAGAAGATCGTCGGCATGCAGATGCTGGTCGAGGGGCTCGCCATGGGCGCCTTCACGACCCTCCACAAGGTCGCCTGCGATCCCCTGCTCCGCCGCCTCTGCCAGCTGGTCATGACCGACGAGGCGTTCCACCACAAGTTCGGCAAGATCTGGGCGCATGCGACGGTGCCGGGGCTCAGCGCGGCCGAGCACGCCGCCGTCGAGGACTGGGCCCTCGAGTGCTTCAACCTCCTCCTCTTCAACCTGGTGAACGCCGAGCAGAAGCGCCTCCTCTATCCGCGCTTCGGTCTCGACTGGCAGTGGGTGCGGGGCGCGGTCCTCGAGGCCTTCACCGACGCGGACCGCCGGGCCCAGCTCCGCCAGTCGACCAACGTCTTCCGCACCCTCATCAAGACGCTGCTCGCGGCGGACATCATCACCGAGCGCACCCGGTCCCACTACGCGGCGTGGGTCGACATGGAGGAGCTCTCGGCCGAGAAGGACCGGATCGTCGGGGAGGACGTGGCCGAGGAGGGCATCCGCGGGCTGCGCGAGATCAATGCCGGCAAGCGGAAGATCGTCCGGCGGATCGGATGACGGCGGAAGCGGCCGTCGAGACGCGCGCCAAGCGGCGCAAGCGGGCGACCGAGGCGCGGCTCCTGACTTCCGCCCTCGAGGTTTTCTGCGCGCGCGGCTACGATGCGGCGACGACCGCCGAGATGGCGCGCACGGCGGACGTCGCGGCGGGTACCTTCTACCTCCACTTCCGGGACAAGCGGGCCGCCTACGAGCAACTCGCCCGCCGCGCCAAACACGACCTCCTCGAGCGCTGGCGGGCCGGGATGCGGCCGGACATGGGCATCGGAGATCGGGTAGCGCTCGCGCTCCGGCTCTCGGCGGAGTTCTGGCTCGCCGACCGGGGACGGGCGCGGCTCCTCCTCGAGGGTGGGCCGTCGTTCGGCAGCGAGGGGCACCTCCGCTTCGTCGACGAGATCGCCGCCGGACTGGTGCGCCCCGGACGGGGTGGGGGACGCATCGTTCCGACCCGCGCCCTGGCGCTCCTGGTCGCCGGACTCGGCATCGAGCTCGGACGTCTGATCGTCGCTCGCCCGGACCCCAACCCCGAGGTCGAGGAGCTCGTGCGCCTCGTCCGGCGCTCGCTCGGCCCCCTCGACCTGACCGCCCGCTCCGGCGGGCGGAACGGAGTGCGGTAGCCGGGACAAATACATAGGAGCCGCACGCGGATTGCGTGCGGCGACGGGGTCCGGGGAGATCGGAGGAGCGGAGCGCGCGTCAGCGCGCGAGCACCGCACGGGCTTCCGGATCTAGATACTCATCGAAGCCGCGCTGCATTCCCTGGATCGCGACCACGGTCCACTGGAACGCGCGGCGGACGAGCGCTTGCTGCTCCCTGGTCTGCGTGAACGGGGCGAGGGCCGCCTCGGCGTTGCTGCCGTGCTCCTCCTCGGCCTCGATGTGGATGAAGTAGAACTCCATCGCGTCCTGCGGGATGCCGTAGCGCCGGAGGGCCTTGGCGATCACCTCCGCACCGTTCGGTCGGCCTGGAACCTGGAGCTCGACGCCGAGACCGAAGGCGCCGAGGCCCTCCTCGAAAGACGAGCGGCAGAAGTAACCGAGGACCGAGGCGGCGCCGATCGTCGAGGCGAGCGGCAGGTGGTCCTTCGCCTCGCCCTCGTCGATGTCGAGCGCGGCAAGGAACCTGAGGTAGAGGTCGCGGTGGTCGGCTTCGCGGAGGAACCCCATCTCGCCGGCCAGGTTCCGGCCGATGAGCCGCGCGCTCTGCCGCTCGACCATGGTGGGTGCCTGCGCGAGCCAGGCGGTGAGCGCTGGGATGGCGGGCTGGATGTAGTGGTACATGTCCTTCGCCCAGAGGCGGAGCTGGGCGGGGGTGAGCTGGCCCGCGAGGAAGGTGCGGGCTGAGCGGTCGCTCGGTGAGAAAGGGCATGGCGGACTCCTCCTGGGGAGGTTTCTAGCGCCGGGTGCGCATCGGGCTCAAGCGGGGGGTTGGCTGCCAGAAAGATTTGCGCGCGAGCTGTGCGGATCGCGCACTTCCGGTGACCGGACGTGGCCGCGCTGTCATGCGTCGCTGCACGAGCCGCGCGTTTGCATGACATTCGGTTCCACGCAGCTTCGCCTTTGGCTGGCACCGGAGTTGCGTTGGCCGAGATTCCGGCCGTGGACCGAAGGAGGGGCCAACAGATGCGTAACTGTTCTCGGAAGATTCGCCTCATGTTGCTCGCGCTGTGCGGGTGCTCATGCCTCGCGACGGGCGACCGCGCGGCGTGGGCGGTGTCGTTCTCGCTCCTTCACGAGCTGCAGAAGCCGATCCCCCTCATGGGCGAGCACTTCGCCACCTCGGTCGCCGGCATCGGCATGAAGGTGCTGGTCGGCGCACCCGCGGCCCAGGCCGCTGGGGTCGACGTGGGCACGGCCTACCTCTTCGATGCGCGGACGGGGCGGCTGCTCCTCACCTTCCAGAAGCCGGCCCCGAGCGGAGGCGAGCAGTTCGGGCTCACCGTCGCGGCCGCCGGCGACGACGTCCTGATCGGGGCGCCGACCGACGACCAGGGTGGTCGGGTCTACCTCTTCGATGGTAACACGGGCACCCTCCTCCGGACGTTCGCGGATCCGGCCGCCCAGACGGACGACCAGTTCGGGGCGGCGATCGCCTGGGCGGACGGCAAGGTGCTCATCGGGGCGCCGGGCGACCAGACCGGGGGCCTCGTGGATGCCGGTGCCGCCTACCTGTTCGACACGACGACCGGGGACCGCCTGCAGACGCTCCGCGCCCAGCCGCAGTCCTCGCCCGGCACGCAGTTCGGCAGCGCGGTCGCGACGACGGGATCACGCCTGCTCATCGGCGCACCTCGGGACGACTTCGGTCCGCGCGACGGCGGCGCCGCATACCTCTTCGACGCGGCCGGCACGTTCCTCCAGACCTTCCTGCACCCGGATGCACGCGCCGGGGACCGCTTCGGGTCTGCACTCGCGATAGCGGGCAACAGCTTCGTGATGGGCGCCCCCCTGCGCAACACCGCGGGGTCGAGCAACTCGGGTGAGGTCTTCGTCTTCGACGAGCAGGACGGCACGATCATCCGGGATCTCCCCAAGCCCGCGAGTGCCCGGGCCGAGGGCTTCGGAAGCCACATCGCGATGCTCGGCGGCGACGTGCTCGTGGGTGCCCCCAACGACGACCTCTCCGCGGTGAACGGCGGAACGGCGTTCCTCTACGACACGGCGACGGGCGGCAACCGCTGGACCTTCGAGAGCCCCCGATCGGGACGTGCCGACCGCTTCGGCACGTCGATCGCCAGCACGGGGGCCCTGGTCATAGTGGGCGCGCCGAAGGACGATCAGAGCGCGCAGGACGCGGGCACGGCCTTCGTCTTCCTCGGCTCGGAGACCCCTTGCCAGAGTGACGCGGACTGCCGCGATCCGAGCTTCTGCAACGGCGTCGAGGTCTGCGGTGCCGATCACCTGTGCGCCTCGGGTGCGCCCGCGTGCGACGACGGCGATGTCTGCACCGTGGACTCGTGCTCCGAGGAGGGGGGCTGCGTGAACGACCCCCTCACGGGCTTTGCCGCCATGGAATGCCGGCTCGCCGCCATGGAGAGCTCCATGCTGCCCGCCTCGCCCGAGCAGCTCGGCGGCCGCCGCTTCAAGGGGCGGCTCGTCCGCGTGATCGCACAGGCCCAGAGGAAGCTCATCGGGGCGCAGACCCGGAACGGGCGCAACGCCCTCAAGCGCCTCGACGCGTCGGAGCGCAAGATCGCCAAGTTCGAGCGGCTGCTCAACAAGGGCTTGCGCGCTGAGCGCATCGCCATCCCGCTCGGCCAGGACTTGAGTGGGCACGCGGGCAAGGCGATGGCCGAGGTGCCGGCTCTGCGGACGGCCCTGATCGCGAGCGGCAGCTAGAGCAGCGTCTCCGCGAGGAGCCGGAGCGTCGCCAGGTCGCGGGTCCCCGCGATCAGCGTCGTCACCGGGCTATTCTTCCAGGCGGCGAGGCGCTCGCGGATGCGTGCCGGCGGGCCGGCGAGCGCGATCTCGTCCGCGAGCTGGTCGGGTATCGCGGCCGCGGCCTCGGCGCGCTTCCCTTCCAGGAAGAGCTCCTGGACCCGCCGCGCCTCGGCCTCGAAGCCCATCCGCCCGATCAGGTTCAGGTGGAAGTTCCGCCGCGTCGCTCCCATGCCGCCGATGTAGAAGGCGAGCATCCACTTGACGGGAAGGAGCGCCGCGCCGAGGTCCGCGCCGACCACCACCTGCACCGTGGCCGCGATCTCGAAGCCCGGCTTCGCCTGCCGCAGCGACTCGGCGTAGATCGCCGGCCGGAAGGGCGAGTAGAAGAGCGGCAGCCAGCCGTCGCAGATCTCCGCGGCGAGCGCCACGTTCTTCGGTCCCTCGGCGCCGAGGTAGATGGGAATCTCACGCCGGAGCGGGCGGATGATCAGCTTGAGGGGCTTTCCGAGGCGGGCGCCGCCGGGATG
Source organism: Deltaproteobacteria bacterium (assembly GCA_005879245.1). GTDB lineage: Bacteria > Desulfobacterota > Binatia > DP-6 > DP-6 > DP-23. The sequence goes on along the minus strand of VBLA01000224.1, from coordinate 5,506 downwards.
CGGAAGCTGGTAGTGCTCGCCCGCGAAGGTGAGGGGTCCTTCCCGGCGCAGCATGGCGCGCAGGAGCGAGACGAACTCGCGCGTGCGGGCGAGGGGACGCGGGAAGGGCTGGCCGTACCAGCCCTCGACCACCTGTGGGCCGGAGACCCCGATGCCGAGGAGGAGGCGCCCGCCGGAGAGATGGTCGATGGTGGCCACCGTCATCGCGGTGCAGGCCGGCGTGCGCGCCGAGATCTGCATCACGGCGGTGCCCAGCTTGATCCGCGAGGTCCGGGCGCCGATCCAGCAGAGGGGCGAGAAGACGTCCGAGCCGTAGGCCTCCGCCGTCCACGCCGAATCGTACCCCAGGCGCTCCGCCTCGAGGACGAGCTCGGTGGGGTCCCACGGGTCGGGCATCCAGTATCCGAGCGTTACGCCGAGACGCATGCGGTCCTCCTCTCCGGCGGCGTCTAGTCGGGCGCGCGCCGCGTCGTCAACCCGGTCGGGCGGGGGGGAGCGTATGAGGGTCGGTTGACGCCTACCCCGCGCGGGGCCTAAGCACGCCCATGGCCCACACGCGACGCAGCGCGCTCGGCGGGGTGATCTTCGCTCTTCTGGGTCTGGTGACGGATGCGACCGGTGCACAGCCCAGCAAGTGCTCGTCGCTCAAGGTGAAAGCGGCGGGCGCCGCGGTCAGCCAGCTCCTCACCTGCGCGGGGAAGGCGGTGGCGAAGCACGTGCCGGTGGATGCGTCGTGCGAACCGAAGTCGACGGCCGCATTCGATGCGGCCTTCGCCAAGGCCGACAAGCGCGCGGATTGCCTCACCGCCGCGTCGGCCGGCACCGTATGGGCGGGCGTCGATCGCTTCGTCGCCGACGTGGCGAGTGCCGTCAACGGGAACGGTGCCGGTCCGAGCGTCTGCGATTCGCGGAAGCTCCGCGCCGCCGGACGGAACGCGAACGACCAGGCCAAGTGCGCGCTGAAGGCCGTCCGCAAGGGCCGGTCGGTCGACACGAAGTGCCTGATGAAGGCGGAGCGGAAGTTCGCGAGCAGCGTGAGCAAGGCGGAGGCCCGCAGCGACTGTAGCGGGAGTGCGCAGACGCCGGCGCTCGAGGCCGTCGTCGACGCCTTCATCAGCGACCTGCTCGCGGCGCTCACCTCGACCTCGACCACCACGACGCTCGCAGCGAGCACGACGACCACGACATTCCCGCCGTGCAGCTGCTGCACGGGAGCCCCGCGCCTCGTGTTCACCACCCGTCCGCCCGATGTCGGGAGTGGCACGTGCGCGACGTCGGATGGGACGATCACCGGCACGGTGCAGGACGATAGCGGGACGACGCTCTGCAACCTCCGCTCCGGAGGGCTCTACTTCGGCGGCGCCGGCGTCGGGATCCCGCTGCCCGCCGCCGTGCCGGACACGGGGACGTACATCACCAAGCTCGTGGACTGTGACAGCACCACCGGTCTCTTCGACTTCGCGCCCACGACCGACGCCGATACCGGCACCAACCGGAACTGCACCGCCGCCGGCGTCGCCAATCCGGAGTACCCCACCCGACCCGGCTGCCTGTTCGGCGCGCCGCTGCCGATTCCCAATCCCGACTCCATCGCCACCAGCACCTGCATCATCAATCGCGTGACCACCAGCGCCTCCGGCTCCGGCAACTGCAGCGACGGCAGCTACGCGCTCCTCGACCTCCCGCTCGGTTCCGACATCTATCTCACGGGCGACCTCCTCGACGGCTCTGCCGCCGACCGGCCGGACGTGGCTGGCATTCAGCCCTGCCCGATCTGCACGCCGGGCGGCACGTGCGGCAGCGGGACGTGCTGCAAGGGCGGCCCGCGCCACGACCTGGACTGCGTCCCCGGGACCTCGGCCCTGGGTGCGGCCTACCCGACCAGCCACGACTGCCCGCCGCCCGGCGCGGGCGGGAATGCGTCACCCTTCGTCGGGACGCTCCCGATCCCCTACGCGGTGACGACCGGGTCGTCCTCGAAGGTGGCGGCCGACCTGTCGGCCCAGGGGTTCGTCTTCTGTGGGTTCTGCGGCCAGGCGTTCGCGCCGACCTTCCAGGGGCCCCCGGCACACCCCTGCGCGGCGGACAGCGCGTGCACGACGGCTCCCTTCACGAAGTGCCGCCAGCGCACCAGCGGGGCATTCGGTCAGGGCCCCGCGCGGACCATCAGCGAGATGGGATCGCGCGCGGGGATCTGCCTCAACAGCGGCGCGCCCTATGCCGCGACGCTGGTGAGCGTCTTCTGCATCCCGCCGACCTACAACTCCACCGTCGACGCGTCAGCCGACCTGCCCGGGCCGGGCGCGGTGTCCCTGCCCGGACAGGCGCAGTTCATGCCCTGAGCCGCCGCGCGCCTAGCGCGAGGCCAGCTCGTCGTCGATCACGTTCTTGAAGCTCTCGAACGGCTGGGCACCGGAGACGAGACGGCCGTTGATGATGAAGCCCGGCGTCCCCCGGACGCCGACCGAGCTTCCCTCCTGCATCTGCGCTTTCACCTGCGGCAGGCTCTTCTTGTTGTCGAAGCAGTCGTTCCACTTCGCCATGTCGATGCCCGTGCCGGCGAGGTAGCCTGTTGCCTTCTCCTTCAGGTTGTCGGCGGTGATCTGGCCCTGATTCTCGAAGAGGCTCGAGTACAGCTTCCAGAACGCCTCCGGCTTCTGCTGCTTGGCGCACTCCGCCGCCACCGCGCCCGCCTCGGCCCACGGATGGAAGGGCAGCGGGTAGTGCTTGTAATAGAAGCGCACCTTGTCCCCGTAGCTCGTGAGCACCTGCTTCTCGATGGTGGCGTACCCCCGGCTGCAGAACGGACACTGGAAGTCCGAGTACTCGACGATCGTCACCTTCGCATTCGCCGGTCCCTTGAACGGCTCGCCCTTGAGGGAGATCTTGTC
>VBLA01000224.1:0-2558 GCA_005879245.1 Deltaproteobacteria bacterium | reverse complement strand
GGTCACCTTCTGGCTCGGCGGAACGTTCGCTTTCTTCCGATAGTACTTGATGAGCTGTTCGTCCGGGGTCGCGGCGAAGGCGAGTGCGCCCAACCCGAGGAACCCGATCGACAGAACGAGACGTCGTAGCACCATTGCACACCTCCTCTGGCGGAAATCAGCGCTTGCCGAGACGGGCCCGCATCGTCTCCCGGCCCGCTGCCCGCCGGTCACCCAGCACGTGCCGTGGAGATTGACACCGTGCGTCTCTGATAGACGACACGGTCCGGGCCTGCAAGGCGCCCTCGCCGGTCGGGTGCGAACGCGACGATGGCGGGGGCGAGGGGGGTGGTGACGGGCTCGCTGATGGCCCTGGCGCATCGAGTGCGCAATGGTCGCCGGTCGAGTGAAGACATTCCTTGACGGCAAGATTGGTGTCGCGGTATGCGACCGCGGGCCCTTGTGACCGGGTCACGGAGAAGGTGCAAGAGATGACATTGCGGGCAGCGAGCGCGCGCTTGGCTGGGCGCTCATGGTCATGGCTGTCCGTCCGTCACAAGGTGCCGACCAGCCGATTCCGGGGACGAAGCTGACCCTCAGGGCCACGTCGGTGCGCGAGCGTCTCACGTTCGTGGCGAGAGACGGGTTCACGCTCCCCCCACCCCCGGGAGCGGCGACGATCCGACGATCAGCGGTGCGACGCTGCAGATCTTCAACGCCCCTTCCCGACGTGCGACGGAACGTGTCCCCTCGGTCTGACCTGCACCAACGCGGGCCTGGTCTGCGTCTGTCTCTGAGGCGACCAGTCGTTTCCTGAGTCCGGGGACGCGACGCGCGTCGCTACGGGGCGCCCGGCGTCGCGGCGCTCGTCCTTACCCCCGAGCAACCACCCGGCGCGCATGCGTCGCAGCAGCTGGGGCAGTTCCCGGGGATTCCCCCCTTCGCGGTACAGCGGGCCTCGTCGCGCTTGAGCTTGCAACGGGTCGCGTTCGCGTCGGCGATGCAGCACGTGACGAACCCCGGCCTGCCGCAGGTCGAATGCGCGGCGCAGCCCTTCACCACGCTCAGGCACTGCCTCGGCAGCGTCCCGGCCTCTACGCGCCGGCGCGCGATCCCGACGGCGCACGTGACATACGTACCGTGCTTGGGCACGCCGGTGCAGCCGCAATTGGCCGTGACCTGGACTCGGGCGGCAGCGACGGCCGCAGCGTCGCCGGGACCGTCGCCACACTTCGCCCACCCGAGCGCGGCGGTCGCGAGGACGAGCGCCACCGCTAGGAGAGGGTGAACCCGAATGGCCGATTTCATGCCTGCCGTCGCTGGAGCTGGTCTTCCTCCCCGGCGCGCCCGGTGAACTCGTCCATGCTCTTGTTGACGCCCAGGAACTCCATCGAGGCGTCGAAGAGCGGAACGGGGAGGAGGCGGGCGAGGAAGGTGGCGTAGATGAGTCGCGGCAGGACCACGCGTGCGCGGTTCCGCTGTACCGCCTTGACGATCCGGGTGACGACGTACTCCGGATCCATGATCGGGAGCAGCAGCGGGAAGCGCGTCTTCACACCGGCGAACATGCCCGTCGAGATGTAGAACGGACAGACGACGGTCGTTCGCACGTGGCTCCTCTGGCGCCGGAGCTCGAGACGCAGCGACTCGTTGAAGCCGACCGCCGCGTGCTTGCTCGCACAGTAGTCGACGAGCCGGGAGGTGCCGACGATGCCGGCCGCGGAGGCGATGGTCACGACGTGCCCCCGGTCGCGGGCGATCATCCCGGGCAGGAACGCCCGCGTCGTCCAGAAGAGCGCCAGCGTGTTCACGTCGAACGTGCGCTGGATCGCCTCCTCGCTGATCTCGAGGAGCCCCTTGCCGGACACCACGCCCGCATTGTTGATGAGGATGTCGATCCCGCCGTGGTCGGCGAGCGTCTGGCGGGCGCTGGCCGCGATGGCGTGTCGATCGGCGAGGTCGCACTGGTAGCAGGACGCCGGCCGGCCCGCGCGCGCGATCTCGCCGCGCACCGCATCGGCTCCGGCGCGGTTCACGTCCCAGAGGATGAGCTCCCCGCCCTCGGCTGCGATCGCGAGCGCCATGAGCCGCCCGAGGCCGCTCGCCGCTCCCGTCACGAGAACCTTTCGTCCGGCGTAGTCGCTCATGGTGTTCCCTCCCTCAGGGTCGAACGGAGATGGTATACGACGTCGATGGTCACCAGGGCGGGAGTCATAGCGCCGGTCCGTCTCGCGTGCCATCCATCGACGCCGACCGATGGCGTGCGCGGGATCGTGGCGCGCGTGCGGCGCTCACCCGCCGGCGTGCTCACCGCCACGTTCTCGCTCGATGCCGACCTCGGGTGCCTGCGCATCCCGGCACCCCGGCCACCGCGCAGCGTTCACGGGCTTTGGCAGCACACCTGCTTCGAGCTGTTCGTCGCGGGGGGAGACGGAGAAGCGTATCACGAATTCAACTTCTCGCCGTCCGGGGAGTGGGCGGCGCACGCCTTCCGTCGCTACCGGGAGGGCGGCCTCGTCGCCGACGAGGCGCTCGCGCCCTCCATCGTCGTTCGGATCGAGACCGGGAGCCTGGAGCTG
>VBLA01000586.1 GCA_005879245.1 Deltaproteobacteria bacterium | reverse complement strand
CGCTCTTCCTGGTCTTGCTGGATGGCGCGCTCGGCCGCTTGACGGGCGGCGAGCGGTGGGGAGGCGTCTTCCTCGCGGCCATACCGCTTGCGTTCTTCTCTTCATGGGACGGTGTTCTGGGCGCTGGGGCGGTCGTGATTTTCCTCACCCTGCTCGAGGTTCGCGACGCATATCACCACGGGTCCGGCCGATCCGAGTGGTGCCGTGCCCTCGCCCCAGCCCTCGTGGGCGTGGTGTCCCTTGCGGCCTTGCTCGCCTATTTCGGCTGGGCGAACAACGACCTGGGGGAGATGCTGACGCACGCCAGGATGCGGACCGGAGCCAGCGACGCGGTGCCGCCTCTGGAGTGGATCACGCGGCAGCTGGGCTTCGTAGCTAGCGGTCTCGGCTGGCTGACGTTCTTGGTGCTGATGGGAGCCACGATCCTGCTCGCTCTGCGGGGCGGTCCGCGTGGCCTGCTCGCGGCGATCCTACTCGGTGCCGTTCCCGGCGTCGCGATGACCATCATCTTCAGAAACGGAGCCTACTCGCACCCCTTCTGGTCCTACAACCTCATCATCCCAGCCGCCCTCGCCGTCGCGTACGCGACCACCCTCGTCGCGGGATGGCACCGACGGGGGGCGTCGCTTCTCGTGGGCGTGCTGATGGTGGTCCAGGCCGTCGTCGGATTCCGGGTCGCCGGGGACCAGCTCGGCCGGGAGCGGCTGCTGAACAGCGTGGGAGCGCTGGCGCGAGACTACTTCGGTCAGCATCCCGTCGAGACGGTGAAGATGATGTCCGCCTACGACTTCCATCCCTACGTGAGTTGGTATCTTCGCGTCCCGACGGAGGTGGTGTATTCCGTGCGCGATCTTCACGAGCGCCTTCTGTCCGCCCGCTGGGCAGCAAGTGAGCCGTTGCTGGTCGACACCGACCTCGCGCGCGATCTGGGCTGCAAGCCGTTCCAACCGGCGGCCATGTCGGACGACCGGCGCTGGGCCATCGCTCCGGGCGGCGCGGTGGACGCGGCATGCTCGGTGAGCCTGATGCGTGGAGGCTGACGATGAATGAGCGGCCCGAGCGACAGAGGCTCCTGATATTCGTGATCGCGTACTATGCGGAGTCGACACTGCGACGCGTCCTCGAACGCATACCCAGCGCAATCTTCCAGGAATTCGACTGCGAGATACTCGTCGTGGACGACGCGTCGCTCGATCGCACCTTCGCCATCGGTCGGGAGTACAAGGAGAACCATCCCGACATCCCCATGACCGTGCTCCGTAACGAGTTCAATCGCGGGTACGGGGGCAATCAGAAGATCGGCTACGCGTATGCGATAGCCGAGGACTTCGACTTCGTCGCCATGCTCCACGGCGCTTCGGCAGTCGCATGATGGACGGGTTCGGGGCTCTGCACGGCGGAATGCCCCTCTACAACTTCGTCGGTAACAGAATCCTCACGTGGATCCAGAACCTCCTCCTCCGCACCCGACTCACGGAGTTCCACAGCGGATATCGAATCTACGCGGTGGAGGCGCTTCGTCGCATTCCCTATCGCCTGAACTCCAACGACTTCCACTTCGACACGGAGATCGTCATCCAGCTGTTCAACGCTGGCGCACGCGTCGTCGAGCTCCCCATTCCCACGTACTACGGCGACGAGATCTGCCGGGTGAACGGCGTGCGCTACGCGAAGGACGTGCTGCTCGCGACGGTGATGAACGTCGCTCACCGTTCAGGCCTGCTCTACCAGCGTCGCTTCGAGCCGATCACTACGGAGAACCGGTACTACGATCTGAAGCTCGGCTTTCCCAGCAGCCACTCCTGGGCGCTCGAGGCGATCCCAGAGGGGGCGTCGGTAATCGACATCGGGTCCGGTCCAGGCGGGATTGCGCGTGAGCTGGTGAAGAAAGCCTGCCCGACCGCGGTGGTGGACCGATTCGCGCCGCCGGAGCGGATACCGGGCATCACGGTGTTCGTTCAGGACCTGGATGAACCGCCGAAGTTCGACGTGCGACCCTATCGGTACATCCTCCTTCTCGACATCATCGAGCACCTGAAGGAACCCGAGATGTTCCTCGAGCGGCTCCAGAGCCGCTTCGACTACGATCCGAAGACGCTCGTGCTCAGCACTCCCAACATCGCGTTCATCGTGCAGCGGCTGATGCTGCTCGTCGGGCAGTTCAACTATGGGAAGCAGGGCATACTCGACGGGACACACGTGCGGCTGTTCACGTTCCGCGGCGTGAATCACGTGCTACGGGACGCGGGCTTCCGGATCGTGAAGATGCGGGGTATTCCGGCCCCATTTCCGAAGGTGCTGGGCAACGGCCTGCTCGGCCGGATCGCGGTGGCGGTGAACCTCGCGCTCATCCGCCTGAGCAAAACGCTTTTCTCGTACCAGATATACGTCGAGGCGGAGAGCACACCGGGCGTCGATTTCCTGTTGAGCGACGCGAAGGAGAAGAGCGCGGCGCGCGCGGAGCGGCTGCGCAAGGAGCGGCAGGAGCTTCAC
>VBLA01000223.1 GCA_005879245.1 Deltaproteobacteria bacterium | reverse complement strand
TGAGCGTCTGCTCCCGCTCGTCGTGGCCGCCGCCGAGGCCCGCGCCGCGATGGCGCCCGACGGCGTCGATCTCGTCGATGAAGATGATGCAGGGGGCGTTCTTCTTCCCCTGGACGAAGAGGTCCCGCACCCGCGAGGCGCCGACGCCGACGAACATCTCGACGAAGTCGGAGCCCGAGATCGAGAAGAAGGGCACCCCGGCCTCGCCGGCGATGGCGCGGGCGAGGAGCGTCTTCCCCGTGCCGGGGGCGCCCACCAGGAGGACGCCCTTCGGGATCCGACCGCCGAGCTTGGTGAACTTCTTCGGGTCCTTCAGGAAGGCGATGATCTCCTCGAGCTCTTCCTTGGCCTCGTCGATGCCCGCGACGTCGTTGAAGGTGACCTTGTGGGTGTTCTCCGAGAGGAGCTTGGCCCGGCTCTTCCCGAACGACATCGCCTTCCCACCGCCCACCTGCATCTGACGCATGAAGAAGACCCAGACGCCGATCAGGAGCAGCATGGGCGCCCACTGGACGAGCGCGACGAGGTACCAGGGCTCAGCCTCCTCGGGCCGGGCCTCGATCTCGACACCCTTGTCGCGCAGCATCCGCACGAGGTCGGGGTCCTCGGGGGCGAAGGTCTTGAAGCCCTTCCCGTCCCGATCCGCCTTGTACATCCCGCGGATGTTCTGGCCCTGGATGGTGACCGTGGCCACCCGCCCCTCATCGACCGCCTGAAGGAAGTGGCTGAAGGTGACCTCGGGCTCGCGGGGCTGCTGCTTGGTCACGATCGACCACAGCAAGAGGCCCATCAGCAGGAGGAGCAGCCAGAGGCCGAGATTACGGGAGACGGGGTTCAAGCACACACCACGGACACGGGAACGTTGTCAAGCATGCTAACACACCGTTTCTGGAGCGTCGAGCACCGCTTCGATGATGTGGCGGGTGGCTGGGCTGATGGGGGCGCTGCGACCGCGGGCGAGGCCGGCGACCCAGAGGATGTCGTCGTCGGCCACGAGGACCGGGACGGCGGGGCGCTGCTCGCGGGGGACCTTGGCGTCGACGAGGATGTCCTGGAGCTTCCGCGTGCCGCCGTGCAGGAGGTGGACGCGGTCGCCGGCGCGGGGAGAGCGAACGGCGAGTGCTCCGGCCAGGACCTCGGCGTCGAAGAGGGCATGGCGGCGGTTGGCAGGTCGTTCCTCGTTCGTCTGCCGGGCGCGTGGCCGGGAGAGAGAAATGCGCCAGGCGCCGGCGGGATGCACGATGGTCTCGCCGGGCGCGATCGCGCGGAGCAGCGTCGCCGGCGTGGCCTGGCGTCCCGGGCGGCGGACGAGGACGTCTCCCTCGCGGACGACGCGGGCCGGTCCGGGTACCGCGACCGCGCCGGGGCGGTCTCCGGCCGCGAGCTGAAGGACGCGCTCGACGTGGAGCGCGGTGACGCTGCATCGCGCCTCCCGCTCGAGCCAGGCGCGCACGATCCGTCGGGCGAGTGCCCGCGGCTCGTCGACGATCGCGGTGCCGAGCGCGGCGCCTCGGGCGAACGTCGCGGCCCGCGCGGCCGCCACGGCGTCGAGGAAGTCGTCCTCGTCGCGTAGTCGCTCGGCCAGCGCGGCGAGGGCGCCGTCGAGACGCGGATTGAACTCCGCGCGCAGGAACGGCACGACGAGGCGGCGGATCCGGTTGCGCGTGTGGCGGAGGTCGGCATTGGTCCGGTCGATGGCGAACGGGAGGTTCCGCTCGGCGAGGAACCGCCGCACGTCGGTGCGGGTGACGGCGAGGAGCGGCCGGAAGAGCGCACCGCGGACCGGGCGCATGCCTCCGAGCCCGCGACGTCCGGTACCGCGGAGGAGCCGCTGGAGGAGGGTCTCGACCTGGTCATCCTGCGTGTGGGCGGTCACGATGCGCGTCGCGCGCGCCTCGGCCGCCATCGCGGCGAGGGCGCCATACCGCGCACGGCGCGCGCGCGCCTCGAGCCCGGGGCCAGGGGCGAGGGCGACGGCGCGCGAGACGAACGGCACACCGAGGCGCCCGGCGAGGACGCCGACCCGAGCCGCCTCGGCGGCACCCTCCGCCCCGCGGAGCCCGTGGTCCACGTGGGCCGCCGTGACGGCGAGACGGAGGGTCGACGCGAGCTCAGCGAGCGCCACGAGCAGGGCGGTCGAGTCGGGGCCGCCCGAGACGGCAACGAGGAGGTGCTCGCCGGCGCGCGGGGCGCCGGGACCGTCGAGCGCGGTCGCCAGCTTGCGGACGAGCGCTGGCCGTTCTCCGGGCACGGGCCCATCCTATACCCGACGCGCGCCCGGTGCGCGGGCCCCGGGATCGCCCGCGGCGCGTGCGTCAGGCGGCCTCGGCGCCGGGCTTGCGCGAGACCTTCACGTCGATGCCGTGGGCGGAGAGCCAGGCGAACTGCTCGACGACGCGTGCCAGGTGGGCGTCGCTGGTGCCGGAGCCGACGCCGAGCTCGAGGCGCGCCCCCTGCCCTGCCCGACGGGCATCTTCGCCGATCGACTGCGCCACGTAGGGAGTGAGCCAGCCGGCGCGCTCGATCGCGCCGCCCCGGGCGGGCACCACGCGGGCCGCGACGAGAACCGGCTCGCCGATCTGCCGTTCACGGCGCACCCGCACGAGCGTGAGCACGGTGTCGACGAGGTCGCCGTACGTGCGCACGCGCGCGAGGGTCTGCTCCGGAATCGAGAGGCCGAAGTCGGCCTCGAGCGTGAGCCCGACCTCGAGCAGATCGAGCGAGTCGGCGGCCAGGTCGTCGACGAGGGACACGTCGAGCGAGAGCTCGTCGCCGTCGACGCCGAGACTCTCCGCGACCAGCCGGCGCACAGCCCGCTCGACGAAGCCATGCTCGGCTCCCGGTTTCACGCTCGGTTCGCGTCGCACAGCACCCGCCGCCTCAAGCCCCCCGGACATCCGCCGGTCGTTCATCCGCGCCTCCCGCCCGTCCGTTGCCCGGGGCTGCGTGAAGCAGGGCGCGTGCCGGTGGCGGAACGCCTCGGTCGCGGCAGTTTCTTCGTGCTGTCGCCGTCGCCTCCACGCGGCCCGCATGCGGCTCCGGCCGAACGCGCTGCGCAGCGCCGTACCCGTCGCGTCAAAATAGTGAGCGCCGGCCCTCGGCAGGCAGTCGCACGTGAGTCCGCGCGCGCCATGGCGCCTGCCGGCCCGCTCGGCGAAGCGCGTGCCGTTGCGTCAGGTCGCCGCCCGTCGCTAGAGTCCCGGGTTCGATGTCGCGCCTCTGGGGCTACCTCCGCCGCCACCGCCTCCGCTACCTGGGCGGCATCGCCTGCCTGGTCGCGGCGACCACCCTCAGCATGACGATCCCCTGCCTCTACAAGCAGGCGGTCGACGGGATCGCGGCCGGCGCCGGGCCCCGGCAGCTCGCCCGCTACCTCGGCCTCGTCGTCGTCATCGCCGTGGTGGGCGGCGTGGTGCGGACCTTCTCCCGCTTCGTCATCTTCAACGTCGGGCGCGACATCGAGTACGAGCTCCGGAACGACCTCTTCGCCCACCTCGAGACGCTACCGCTCGCCTTCTACCAGCAACGCCACACCGGGGACCTCATGTCCCGGCTGGTGGCTCTCGATCGACGCGCGCCTGACGGTCGCCGCGCTCGCCGTCTACCCGATGGCCTTCCTCATCGTGAAGCGGACCAGCCGGCTGCTGATGGAGCGCACGCTCCGGGTGCAGGAGGGCCTTGCCGAGCTCTCCACCCGCGTGCAGCAGACACTCTCCGGCATCCACGTCGTCAAGGCGTACGCCAGCCAGGCATACGAGACTCGGCTCTTCGGCGAAGCGAACGCGCGCTTCCAGGAGCACAACCTCCGCCTCGCGCGGCTCCGGGGCTTCATCGTCCCGGTGATGAGCACGGTCGGCGGCGTGGGCATGCTCGTCGTGCTCTGGTACGGCGGGCGCCGCGTGGTCGCCGGTCATCTCTCGATCGGCGACCTGGTCGCCTTCATCGCGTATCTGCACCTCCTCGCCTGGCCGACGGCGGCGCTCGGCTGGATGCTCTCCGTGCTCCAGCGCGGCCGCGCGGCGATGCAGCGCCTGAACGAGCTCTTCCTGGTGGCGCCGGCGATCACGAGCCCGCCCGGGGCGCGGCCGATCGAGTCCCTGCGCGGCGAGGTCGCCCTCCGGGGCGTGACCTTCCGCTACCCGGGGCGGCCCGACGGGCCGCCGGTGCTGAAGGACATCGACCTCGTCGTCCCCGCCGGCCGCACCATCGCGATCGTGGGACGCACCGGCGCCGGCAAGACGGCCCTGGTCCAGCTCCTGCCGCGGCTCTTCGACGTCGAGGCGGGAAGCGTCTGCCTCGACGGCCGCGACGTCCGCTCGCTTCCGCTCCCGTGGCTCCGCCGTCAGGTGGGGCTCGTGCAGCAGGATCCGTTTCTCTTCTCCGGGACGATTCGCGAGAACGTCGCCTTCGCGCTCGACGGCGACGGGCGGGAGCGCGTCGAGTGGGCGGTGCGCGCCGCCGGCCTGACGCGCGACCTGGCCGAGATGCCGGCCGGCCTCGAGACCATCGTCGGCGAGCGCGGCGTGACCCTCTCCGGCGGACAGAAGCAGCGCGTCGCCTTGGCGCGCGTGCTCGTCCGCGCCCCGCAGGTCGTGGTGCTGGACGATGCGCTCTCGAGCGTCGACGCGGCGACGGAGCGCGAGATGCTCGATCGCCTACGCGAGTTCTTTCGCGAGCGGACGACCATCCTGGTCGCCCATCGCATCACGACGGTGAAGGAAGCGGACCTGATCGTCGTGCTCGACGACGGGGCGATCGCGGAGGTGGGCGACCACGAGTCGCTGCTCGCGCGCGGGCGGGTGTATCCTGACCTCTTCCGCCAGCAGGCGCTCGAGGTGGAGCTGGAGGCGATCTAGATCGGCCTGCGGTCCGCGGGCGCGCAGGCGCCGTCTCCGCTTCGATTCGCGCCGCCACGCCGCCGTCCTCGATCGACGGAAGCGTTCGGCGCTCTAAGTGTGCTGGACCGTGATGTTGACGGTCTCGGAGACCGAGCCGGCGGGCGAGCTGCACGTGACCGAGAAGGTGACGGTGAAGCTCGAGCCGTCGTACGGCGAGTAGGTGGTGGCGCCGCGCGTGCAGTCGGGCAGGCCGGCGGTGGCGGCCAGCCACTGGTTGATCACCGTGTTGAGCGCGGTCTGGAACAGCGCGACGCCGTGGAACGGGATCGACCCCACCACCTGACAGGGCAGCGACACGTACCCGCTGACGCACATGGAGACCGTGTAGTTCCCCGGCGGGAGGTCGGTCGGCACGCCGCCACCCCCACCCGTGGGACCATCGGGATAGCAGAGCCCGTCGCTCTTGCAGATGGGATGGTCACCGCCGCAGCAGTTGTCGGCGCCGCAGAGGTTGTCGCACGCCCTGGACCAGCAGCGGCCGTCGGTGCCGCAGTGCGGGTAGTCGGCCGGGCAGGTCCCGTCGCCACACGCATCGGGCGGATGGCAGAGCCCGTCACCGCCGCAGATCGGGAAACTCCCGCCGCAGCAGCCGGCACCGCAGAGGTCGGCGCAGGGCTTCGTCCAACAGCGCCCGTCGGGGCCGCAGTTGGGGTAGTCGGCCGGGCAGACGCCCCCGCCGCAGCGGTCCGGCGGGTCGAGGATGCACTGCCCGTCGACGCACTGCTTGCCCGTGGGGCACGGGTTCGCGTCGTCGCAGGTGTAGGAGCAGGTGCCGCCCGCGGTGAGGCAGGTGGCCACCATGTCCTTCCAGCAGCGCGTGCGAATCCGTCCCTTGTTGAAGGCGGTGGTGCAGCGGTCGTAGTACGTGCGACAGACGCCCTGGCACTGGCGGACGAGCTGCTTGTGGAGCTTCTGTCCCTTGTGGCTGCACCCGAAGAACGAGCCGCGGCAGTCGTACGCGCGCGCGGCCGTCGCGGAGACTCGCAGGAGGAGTGCCGCGAGCACGAGCACACGGAACACGAACGGCATCCGTCGCCACTGCGAGACGTTCAGCATTTGGGGACGGAGTACATGCAACCGGCGTGCAGGGCGCGGAGACGCCTGGTGTCATCGCATCATGCACAGTGCACGCGGTGCGCCCGACGTCGCGCGTCGAGCAGCTTCGGGGACTTGGGGGCGCCGCTCCTCCGGCGACGAACGGCCGCACGGGTGGTCATTTCGGTCACATGCGCCGCAAGCGGCGCGCGACCTGCCCTAGCCGTAGTACGTGATCTCGATCAGGTGCTGGCTCGGATCGAAGAAGTACACCGACTTGCTCGCGCCCTTCGCACCCGACGCCTCTCCCGGGCCGCGCATGTTGCCGACGGAGTCGAACCCGTCACCGTACGCGATCCCGGCCGCCCGCACCCGACCGAAGACGTCCTCGAACTCGCCGCGGGTCATCGCGAACGCCAGGTGCTCGCCTCCCTTGGTGCCCCAGGGCGCGAGCTGCAGGACGAGGTCGGGCGTGACGCGCACGACGGAGAAGGGCTCGCGCTGCCCCTCGGAGGTGAAACCGAGGACACGAGTGTAGAAATCGACGCTCTTCTTCGGGTCGTTCACCGCGAGGATGAGGTGGTCGAGCTGCAGCGGCACCGCCCGGATCTCCGCGACGATCCTACCACGATGTCATCCCTGGCTGTCGACCCCCACCGTGCGCCGTGGGTCAGTTGCTGCAGCCGCCGAACTGCACGCAACGGCGGAAGGTGTCCTGCGCCATGCGTGTGGCGACGGCCTCACTCCGCCCCCGCGCCATGAGCCGCTCGTGCTTCGCGTGGGCCTTGCTCTCGCACACTTCCATGCAGGTCTCCGCCGTGGAGGTGCCGCAACCCGCCTGACACTGATCGAGCGTCTGCTGGCCGAGCGACTGGCACTCGGCGACGTCTGTACCGGCATCGAGGCAGCTCTGCGCGGCGTCCCTCGCCTGCGATTCGCAGTTGGTCGTGCACGTGTCGGGCGGTGGCGGCGCGCAGTGGTTGGCGCCGCACGCGCTCTCGACCGCCGGCGCCAGGGTCGCGCAGCGGTCGGCGCTGCCGCCTTTCTTGAGGCAGCGCGCCTGCAGCGCGCTCGCCTTGGCGGCGCAGCGATCGGTGCAGCTCGCCGGCGGTTCGCAATGCAGTGTCACGCAGCCGGCGAACTCGTCTGCCGCTCCGCTCTTGCACGTCGCCTCGTCGCCCCCGCTTGCCACGCAGCGTCGCGCATCCTCCTCGGCGTGCTGTTCGCAGAGGCCCGCACAGGTGGGCGGTGGAGGCTCGGTGCCGTCGCAGTGCTCGTCGATGCAGTGACGGACTGCCTCGGCCGCGCGTGCTGCGCAAAGATCCGGGTCTCCGCCCGCCGCGGTGCACGCGTCCTTCAGCGAATCGCCCATGGTGGCGCAGCGGGTCGGACAGTCGGCGTCGGGGCCGCCGCAGGTGTCCGTCATGCACTGCGTGAAGGCCGCCTCCGCCTGGGTCCTGCACGTCGCCTCGTCGGCAGTCGTCGTCATGCACGTCTGGAAGCCCGTGATCGCCTGGGCCTTGCAGGTGTCCTCACAGGTGGGAGTCGGGTCGGTGCAGTGCTCGTCCTTGCAGTGGTTCGCGAGGTCGTCCGCCAGAGCGGTGCAGACGTCCTCCGGGTGGCTCTCGGCGAGGCACTTGGTCTTCGCCTCGCTGCCGAGCGACGCGCACCGATCCGGGCAGGTCGGCTCCGGGGTCGCGTTGCACACGAGCGCGAGGCATTGTGCGCGTGCCTCGTCGGCGCGCCCGGTACAGACGTCCGACGTGGCTCCAGCGTCGGAGAGGCAGCCGGCGAAGACGTCGTTGCCGAACGTCGTGCAGCGATCCTCGCAGCTCGTCGCGCCGTCGGTGCAGAGATCGGCCGTGCAGCGGGTGTCGACCGCCTGGGCAGCCGCCGTGCACTGGTCGGCCGAGTTGCCGAGTGCGAGGCAGCCGTCGTTCACCTTGCCGGCCAGCGCGGCGCAGCGGTCGGCGCAGCTGGGCGGCGTCGCGCAGTGGTTGTCCGCGAGGCATTGCGTGAACGCCTCCCGCGCCTGCGCCCGACAGATATCCTCACTACTGCCCGCGGCGACGCAGCCCTGAAAGCCCGCGTACACCGTCTTGCCGCATTGCTCTCGACACGAGCCGTCGCCGCTGCTGGTCGTCCCGCCCCCACCGTCGCCGGGGCCGCCGCCACCGGGAGCGGTGCAGTGAGCATCACGGCAGGCGCTGAGCGCCTGCTTTGCCGTGTTCAAGCAATCCGCAGGGCTGCCTCCATGCTCCGTGCAGGCATGGTAGACCTGCTCCGCCTCCGTCTGGCAGGTGTGCAGACAGGGGTCGACCGCCTTGCCACCCGGGCCGGTCTCGGTGGCGCCGGCGCATAGAGCCGTGACCAGCAGGGCGAGAGAGAACGCGATCGACAGACGGACAGCGCGCATCAGGGACCTCCACGGAAATGCCGCCAAGCGGCGCGGTCGGGAGCAACGGCAGTGCCACGCGCTCGCGACAGCCGGGAGCAGGAAGGTCGCGGGTGAAATGCAGGGAGCCCGTGCACGCCCCGTGGCGTCCGGAGTCTTCAATCGCGCCGCTGCGTCACGGTCTTGGCGGGAGGCCCACCGACGCGAGACCCGCCGGAGGCGGCCACGGGGGCATTTCGCTGCTCGCCGGCGTTCGCGGGTCGCCGGGTCGGTCGCGACGGGCCCACCGTGGGGGGACGCTCGCATGCACCCTTCATCGTGCTTTCACGGGCCCTGAGTTATTGTTTCGACCGTGGATGGTTCCTTGGCACAGTGTGGAGGTAGCCGTGGGGCCGCTCGGTGCACATCGCTGCGACCCTCCTCGGCTTCATCCTGCTCTCCGTCCCCCGGCGTCAATGTTCCTGGTCCTTCGATCGTCGGGTCGTGCACAGTCGCTGCTCGCTAGGATGGATGACTCCGTCTCACGCTCATCAACCGATGCGATGGGGACTCGTCCTTGTCATTTGCGTGTGGACGGGGGCCGCTCAGGCTTCAGCCGCCGATCCGGCGTTGACCCTTTCCGATGCTCTCGACATCGCGCTCCGCTCGAACCCTGGTCAAGGAGACGCTCCCGTTCTGGGGACGGCGGAGCGCTGCCATCGCGGTCGCGCGTGGCGAGCTCGGGCTCGTCGATCTCGGCGTCGAGGGCGTGATCCAGCAGCTTCGCCACGATGTGCGCGTGCACTACTACGGTCTCCTCTTCGCGCTTCGCGCCGAGGAGATCGGCCGTCTCGAGCTACAGAATGATCGGGAGCTGCTCGAGCTGACGCGCGCGCGCTTCGAGCACGGGGACACACCGGAGCTGGAGGTCAAGCAAGCGCGGCTCAGCGCGGGGCGCGCCGAGGCCACGCTGGGGACGCTCTCGAGCGAGGTCGACATCGCACGCGGCGAGCTGAACCTCGATCTCGGCCGCGAAAGGGAGGCGCCGATCGTGCTCGCGGGTCACCTCGAGGAGCGGCCGCCGCTCCCCGATGTCGTACGCCTGGTCGAGCGCGCGCTTGGCGAAGGGCGGGACGCTCGCGAGTTGAGGCAGCGCGTCGCCGTCGAGGAGTCACGGCTCCGGCTCGCGCGAACCGGGTGGGTGCCGGACCTGACGGCGGGGGCGGGCGCCGAGTTCGATGATCCCGACTTCTCGGTAGGCCCACAGTTCAGTCTCGGCCTGACGATGCCCCTGTTCAATCGAAAGGGCGCGGAGCAGTCGCAGGCGAGGGCCGCGCTCGAGATGCTGTCGCGCGAACGCGAGGCGCTGCGGCAGCGCGTGAGCACATCGCTCTCCTCATCGTTCGCCCGCGTGCAAGCTGCCGACGCGCAGGTGAAGCTGTACTCTGGCTCCCTCGTCCCCTCCGCGAGCGAGGTTCGTGAGCTCTACCGGGACAGCTATCGCGAGGGCGCGGTGGGCATCCTCAACTTCATCGACGCGCTGCGGAGCGAGAGGGAGGTCCAGCTCGGCTATGCCCGGGCGCTTTTCGACCTCGAGCGGGCACTCGCGGACCTTGAGCGGGAGGCAGGCGTGGAATTGAATGATGGCCCGGCTCCGGACTAGCGGCGCGCTCGTCCTCCTGGTGGGGCTGCTCTCCGCGCTGGGGTGCAGGCACTCAGCGTCCGGGACCGAAGCGGAGCACGGGGCCGATCTCGTGGTGCTCGTGCACACGGCTTCGGTCGAACGGCAGACAGTCCGTGAGCTCGTGGAGACAGCTGGGACGGTTGGCCCCTCCCTTGGGGCGGAGGCGCAGGTTGCGGCCCAGGTGACGGGGACGGTCGTCAACGTACTCAAGGACGAGGGAGAAGAGGTCGCGGCGTCCGAGGCCGTGCTCGAGATCGACGCCTCCGTCCTCCGGGAGGAGGCCAGGGAGGCGGAAGCCGAAGTCGGCCGGGCCCAGGCCGACGAGGAGCTCAATCGGAAGAAGCTGGCACGGGCGAAGAGTCTCTTTGCGCGGGGAATCGTTGCGGCCAAGGAGGCGGCCGAGGCGGAGGCGGGCCACACGGAAGCCGCACAGACTCTGGCCCGCGCGCGGGCCACCCTGCGGGTCGCTCGGCTACAGGAGGACCGGTCCGTCGTGCGGAGTCCGGTTCAGGGGACTCTGCTCCACCGGCTGGTATCCCCTGGACAGTACGTTCAGCCCGAAACCGTCCTCTTCACCGTCGCGCCGATGGCCCATCTCGATCTGTCCTGCGTGGTGCCCGCATCGGAGCTGGCTCGCCTCCACGTGGGCGAGGAGGCGGAAATCGACTGTCCTGGTCCAGACGACGCCGACCGGATCGGGGAGATCAGGCTGATCGCGCCGGCGCTCGATCCGGGCAGCGGCACGGCGACCGTCCGCGTCGCCATGGCCAACGCGGCTCGCGCGGTGCGTCCGGGGATGCTCTGCCGGGCGCGCATCGTCGCCGCCCGGCACGACGCGGCGCTGGTGGTGCCGGTCTCCGCCGTCACGTTCGCGGAGACCGGGCGCAAGGGCACGGTCGCCGTGGTCGACGGAGACTCCGTCGCCCACGTCAAGGAAGTGACGACGGGGATTCGCGAGGGGGACCGCGTCGAGATCGTCCAGGGCCTCGAGGATGGGAATCGTGTCGTCTCCGAGGGGAGCTACGGTCTCGCCGACGGGACGAAGGTCCGCCTGGAGTAGGACTTCCGACGTGCTGGACCAGTTTTCCCGCTTCGTCATGCGGAACGCGCGGACGGTCGAGTTCGTGACCCTCGCCTTGGCCACAGCGGGCATCTACACGGCCTTCACGCTGCCCACCTCGGTCTTCCCCCAGACGGCCTTCCCGCGGGTGGTGATCCTGGTCGACAGCGGCGTGATGCCGGCCGACCAGATGATGGCCACGATCACCCGCCCGATCGAGGAGGCCATGAACGACATCCCGGGAGTCGAGTCGATCCGCTCGGCGACCAGCCGGGGTTCGGCGGAGATCAACGTCTTCTTCGACTGGAAGGTCGACATGATCCAGTCGTTGATGTTCGTCCAGGGGCGGCTCGCCCAGCTCGCCGGGCAGATCCCCACGACCGCGAGCCTCCAGGTCTGGCGGCTCACCTTCTCCGCCTTTCCGATCATCGGGATCAGCCTCACGGCACCGGACCGGGACATCGCCGACGTCTGGGAGACGGCGCGCTACGTGATCAAGCCGCGCCTGGCGCGCGTGAAGGGCGTCGCCCGCGTGGATCTCGTCGGCGGCCGCGAGCCCGAATTCCACGTGGTCGCCGACCCCGCCAAGCTCGCCGCCGGGGGGCTCACGCTGGCCGACCTGGTGGACCGGCTGCGCGCGACCAACCTCGTCGCGCCCGCGGGCATGCTGGAGGAGAATCACCAGCTGTACCTGGCGCTCGTGAGCGGGCGACTCGCCTCGGCCGACGACATTGCCGCGACCGTCGTGGGGCTGGGGCCGATGCGCGCCCCGATCTTCCTCCGCGACGTCGCCCGGGTCGAGCGCGGGGGCGCCCCGCGTTTCAACATCGTGACCTCGGAGGGCGTCAACGCCGTGCTCCTCAACATTCGGAGCCAGACGGACGCGAGCACGGTCGAGGTGGCGGCCGGCGTGGACAAGGAGCTCGACGCGCTCCGCACGATCCTGCCGCGCGACATGAAGCTCGCGCCCTTCTACGACCAGTCGATCCTGGTGCGCGAGTCGGCTCGTTCGGTCTGGGAATGCATCGTGTTCGGGCTCATGCTCTCGATCGGCATCATGGTCGCGTTCTTGAAGGACGTCAGGCTGGCGGCGGTGGCCGTCCTGGTGATCCCGCTGACCGTGCTGATCACCATCGCCGCGATGAAGCCACTTCACTTGCGCTTCAACCTGATGACGCTCGGGGGGATCGCGGCGGCCATCGGCCTCGTCATCGATGATGCGATCGTGGTGATCGAGAACATCCATACGAAGCGTGTGAGCGGCGCGAGCTCCGTTGACGCAGTTCGGGAGGCGATTCGCGAGATCGGCCTCCCGCTCCTCGGCTCGACGCTCACGCCCGTGGTGGTCTTCATCCCACTCGCATTCCTCGACGGGGTGCCGGGTGTGTTCTTCCGCTCGCTCGCGCTCACCATGGTGACCGCTCTGCTCACGTCGCTCGTCCTCGCGCTCGCCGTGACCCCCACCCTGGCGATGCGCTTCCTGAAAGCCACCGGAGACGCGCATCGGGCGGCGGGAGACGGTCCGGCGATGGCGCGGCTTCTCCAGGCGTACGAGCATGCCGTTCGGCGTGCCCTGGAACGCCCCTGGCTCACGTTCGGCGTCTCCGCGGCCGTGCTCGGCGCCGTCCTGGTGCTCTATCGCATGGCGGAGACCGGCTTCCTGCCCGACCAGGACGAGGGAGCCTTCGTGCTCGACTACTTCACGCCGCCGGGTACGTCACTCACCGAGACCAACCGCACCCTCCTGCAGGTGGAGGAGATCCTGAAGGAGACCCCGGAGATCGAGAGCTATTCCCGGCGGACGGGGGCACGCCTCGCGCTCGCCATCAGCGAGCCCAATACCGGCGATTTCCTCGTCAAGCTGAGGGGCGATCGTCGGCGAGCCGTGGAGGAGATCACGGACGAGATCAGGAGCAAGATTCACGCCTCGCAACCCGTTCTCCACGTCGAGTTCGCCGGCATCCTCAACGATCTGATCGGTGACCTCACCTGGTCGCCCGCCCCAATCGAGGTGAAGGTCTTCTCCTCGGATAAGGCCGTGCTGGAGACGAAGGCCAGGGAGATCGCCAGCGTGATGGAGCACGTGGACGGCGTGGTCGACGTCTTCGACGGGGTGGTCGTGACGGGCCCAGCCCTCACCCTGCGGGTCGATCCGGTCGCTGCCGCTCGCGCCGGCCTGGACGTGGACCAGGTCGCCCGCCTCGCCAACACCGCGATTCTCGGCGACGTGGCTTCTTTTGTTCTCCGGGGGGACCGCCCGATCAACATCCGGGTTCGCGCGGAAGCCGACCACGCCGACGGCGTCGGGCGCCTGAGCCAGCTCCTCCTCAAGCCGCCCTCGGGAACGCTGCTCACGCTCGATCGTCTCGGCGCCCTCCAGTATGAGACCGGTCAGACGGAGATCCGCCGCGAGGATCTTCGGCAGTCGATCGCCGTCCAGGCCCGCCTCTCGCACCGCGACCTCGGCAGCGCGGTCGCGGAGATCCGCCGAAAGGTGGGCGATCAGGTCGTCCTGCCGCCTGGCACGAGTATCGAGTACGGCGGCTTCTACAAGCAGCAGCAGGAGGCGTTTCGTAATCTCCTCTTCGTCCTCGTCTTGGCCGTGGTCCTGGTGTTCACCATCCTGCTCGCCGAGTTCGGCCGGTTCGCGCAGCCGCTTGCGATTGTCTGGGGGGCGCTCCTCTCCCTCTTCGGCGTCTTCGCGGCCCTCGCCCTGACGCATACCGCGTTCAACATCATCTCGTTCCTGGGCGCGATCATCGGCGTCGGCATCGTCGCGAAGAACGGGATTCTGCTGCTCGACTCCGTCGAGCAGTTCGAGCAGGCCGGCCGGTCGCTCGCCGATGCGTTGGTGCTCTCGGGGCAGCGGCGACTCCGGCCGGTCCTCATGACCTCGCTTGCCGCCGCGCTCGGGATGTTGCCTCTGGCCCTCGGGATCGGCTCCGGCGCACAGATGCTCCGGCCGCTCGCCATCGCCGTCATGGGTGGTCTCGCGATCTCGGTGCTGCTGGCGCTGGTTGCGACTCCCGTGGCGTACTTTCTCATCCGGCGACACTCGGCGGCTGGGCTCAGGGGAGCACCGCAGCAGGTCGAGTCGGCATAGACCATGGAGTCACATCGGGTCTCTCGCCGCTATTGACTCGCTTCGCTCGGGGTAGCCTCAGGTCGCATCCCTCTCGGCGGCGCGTCTTCGACCAGATCGGCGTCAGCACGAGCGTGCGCTACGCCACCATCGTCTGCGAGCGCGCGACGGGAACTGCCCGCACCTGTACCCCTTGCCGAGCCAGACCCTCTGACGGCGCACGGAGTCGAACCGCGGACCTAGGGATTATGAGTCCGAACAAACGCGACGAGGAACCGCAGGATTGACGCGGCGAATCGGGGTGAATGCGGGACGCCGTGCGGACTTAGCACGCACGGTTGCTCATCGTGACATCGGGTCGTTTATGCCCGTTTCGATGCTCAAGGTGACCCTGTAGGTGCCCCCCAGGGCGAAGCCCGCGCTCAGCCGACTTGGACCGCCTCACGCGCCGCCACAACCAGCTTGGCGAACGACCGTGCAGTAAACACGTCCCTGGGGAGCTTCGCGCGCCGGAAGCGCTGAATGAGCCGGTATACTTCCATCAGTTCGTCGGGATCGCGCTTCGGCGGCGACGGCAAGTCGTGGAAGAGGTCTGCGACCGCTTCGACGGCGCCCGCTGGCATGCCTCGGTGCGTGTACTGGTCGTAGCCGTTCAGGTCGGACAGCGATCGGGTCAGCCGGTAGGGCACGCACTCGAACGCGGCCCATTCGTGCTTCTGCTGGAGGCTCAAACTTACCGCTAGGCCAAGCTCA
>VBLA01000222.1 GCA_005879245.1 Deltaproteobacteria bacterium | reverse complement strand
CGGTGAACGGTCTCGGTCCGTTTGCGACGCGGAGCCCCAACGAGAGCCTCCTCCTGCTCCAGATCTTCATGGCGCTGGTCGCCACCACCGCGTTGCTCCTCGGGGCAGCGATCGCGGAGCGCGACGCGGCGGAACGCTCGCGGGCGGACGAGCTCCGTCAGCGCGCCGCGCAGCTGGCGGATGCGGACCGCCACAAGGACGAATTCCTGGCGACGCTCGCGCACGAGCTCAGGAATCCGCTCGCACCCATCCGCAACGCGGCAGAGCTGCTCCGGCTCTGCTGCGCCCAGCCGCTGGCGGTGGAGCAGGCGCGACATCTGATCGAGCGACAGATCCGGCACCTCGTCACGTTGGTGGACGATCTGCTCGACGTGTCGCGGATCAAGCAAAGGAAGATTACATTGCGTAAGGAGCCCGTCCAGCTACAGCGCGTGGTCGAGCAGGCCGTCGACTCCTGCCGCACCTCTCTCGTGGCGCGGCAGCACCGCCTGACGGTCGCACTGCCCCCGGAGCCGCTCTACCTGGAGGGCGACACGGTGCGGCTCGAGCAGGTCCTCGTCAACCTGCTCACCAACGCCATCAAGTACACCGAGCCCGGTGGCCGCGTCGACGTCACGGCCGAACGAACGGGCGACGCCGCCCTGCTCCGCGTCGCCGACACCGGCATCGGCATCGGGCCCGATCTGCTGCCGCGGGTCTTCGACCTCTTCATGCAGGGCGCGCACTCGCACGACCGCACGCAGGGCGGGCTCGGCATCGGGCTCACGCTCGTTCGCCGGCTGGTCGAGCTCCACGGGGGGAGCGTGGAGGCGCGGAGCGCGGGGCTCGGTCAGGGCAGTGAGTTCATCGTGCGCCTCCCCCTGCTCTCCGCGGCTCCCACCGAGCCACATCCGCCGCTTTCGTCGCCACAGCGTTCCGGCGCCGCGGTCCGGGTGCTGATCGTCGACGACAACGAGGACGCGGCGATCAGCCTGAAGATGGTGCTCGAGGTCGTGGGCTACGACGTCGCCGTGGCGCACAACGGCCCGGCCGGCCTCGACCTCGCGCGCCAGCACCGGCCCGACGTGGTCCTGCTGGACATCGGACTCCCGGGAATCGACGGCTACGAGGTCGCGCGCCGGCTGCGCCGCGAGCCCGGACTCGAGACGATCGCCGTGGTGGCGGTCTCGGGCTACGGGCGCGAGGGGGACAAGCAGCGGGCCCGCGAGGCGGGCTTCGATCGCCACCTCGTCAAGCCGGTTGACCCCGACGAGCTCCTCGCCCTCCTCGGCGAGGTGCAGCCGTCGGACGGGACGCCGAGGAAGCCGGGGCGCCGGGAAGTCGACGATCCCGGCGCGAGGCGAAGCGGCTCGCCGGACGCCTGACTCGCGGGCCCGGCCCGCGTCGTTCCCTCGCGCGCTTCCCCCTTGCCGCGGGCGCTGCATTTCGCTACGAGCTGTAACGAAACGCCCGCCCACGCGACGGCATGCACGTCGAAGCCGCCATCCTCGCGCGCACGATCCCGGCCCGGCCGGCAGGCCGTCCGCGCGACCGCCGGCTCGATGCGGCCGTGCTCGCGGCGACTCGGGCGTTGCTGGTCGAGGTCGGCTACCGTGATCTCAGCATCGGGGCGATCGCGCGGCGCTCCGGCGTGGATCGCCCGGCGATCTACCGGCGCTGGCGGACCAAGGCGGAGCTGGTGCACGCCGCCATCTATCCCGCGGGCGACCTGACGCTGCGCGTCCGGGACTCCGGGGACTTCGCGCGGGATCTCCGCCGTTTCGCGCGGAACGCGGTCCAGCTCTTCTCGCGGCCCGAGGTCATGGCGGCCATCCCCGGCCTCATGATCGACATCCGTCACGATCCGAGCCTCCGGGACCGCCTCTCGCCCCGGCTCGAGGCATCCGCGCGCGCCGACTTCGCGCTGCTCGTCGAGCGCGCCATCGGTCGTGGGGAGGCGCAGCCGCACATCCATCCCGAGACGCTCTTCGACGCGCTGGCCGGCACGGTGTTTCTCCGTATCGTCACGGCGGGTCCATCCGCGCTCGACGGGCTCGCCGACGAGCTGACGGCGCTGCTGCTCCACGGGACGAGGGCGGCTCGACGCCCGGGGGCGAGAGGAGGCCGACGATGAAGTTCGGGTTGCTCTACGAGATCGAGGTACCGCGGCCGTGGACGGAGACGTCGGTCGCGAACTGCTTCTGGGAAGCGCTCGGGCAGGTGAAGGTGGCCGAGCAGGCAGGTTTCAGCCACGTCTTCGTCGTCGAGCACCACTTCCTCGACCAGTTCTCGGTCTCCTCGGCGCCCGAGGTCTGGCTCGCCGCGGTGGCGCAGCACACCTCCACCATCCGGATCGGCCATGGCGTGCGCCTGTTGCCCTTCAACTACAACAACCCGATCCGCGCCGCGGAGATGGCCGCGACCCTCGACATCATGAGCCGCGGCCGGCTCGACTTCGGCACCGGCCGCTCGGCGTCGGCCATCGAGCTGGAGGGCTTCGGCATCGACCCCGCCACCACCCGCGCGCAGTGGGACGAGGCGCTCCGCATGATCCCCAAGATGTGGACGGAGGAGGAGTTCTCCTGGAACTCGCCCACCTTCAAGGTGCCGCCGCGGAACGTGCTGCCGAAGCCGGTGCAGAAGCCGCACCCGCCGCTCTGGATGTCGGGCACGCAGCCCGAGTCGGCCGTGCTCGCCGGCGAGCGCGGCGTCGGGTTCATGCACTTCTCTCTCTCGGACCCGGTCGGGATGGACGAGAAGGTGCAGTCCTACCGCGACGCCATCGCGCGCGCCCAGCCGGTCGGGTCGTTCATCAACGACCAGTTCGCTGCCTTCACCATCCTCTTCTGCGGTACGGACGACGCCGACGCGGCCGCTCGCGGCGGGACGGGGACCACCTGGTACGCGAACCTCGTCGAGCTCGTCTACGCCTCACTCGGCACGCTCTCCGCCGACCAGAGCTACGCGTGGTATCGCGAGCGGATCGCCAAGGAGGCGTACCGGGAGCGGAGCCTCCAGGAGCTCGTCGATCGCCGCTCGGTCGTGGTCGGCGGTCCCCGGCGGTGCATCGAGACGACCGCCTGGTACGAGGCGCAGGGCGTCGACATGATGCTCTTCCTCGTACAGGCCGGGACGATCCGGCACGAGGACGTCATCGACTCGCTCGGCCGGTTCGGCCGCGAGGTGATCCCCCACTTCAACGGGCGGCGGCAGCGTGCCGCGGGAGAGTAGCCGATGGCGGACTTCGACGTCGTCCTGCGGGGTGGGATTGTCATCGACGGCACGCAAGCGCAGCGCTACCAGGCCGACGTCGGCATCCGGAACGGTCGCATCGCGCGCATCGGGCGGCTCCGCGCCACCGATGGCCGGCGCGTCCTCGACGCGGAGGGGATGATCGTCGCGCCCGGCTTCATCGATCTCCACACGCACTACGATGCGCAGCTCTTCTGGGACCCGTACCTCACGCTCTCGGGCTGGCACGGCGTGA
This sequence comes from Deltaproteobacteria bacterium, assembly GCA_005879245.1. Lineage (GTDB taxonomy): Bacteria > Desulfobacterota > Binatia > DP-6 > DP-6 > DP-23. The sequence goes on along the minus strand of VBLA01000222.1, from coordinate 4,424 downwards.
CGTCGGTCGTGATCGGCAACTGTGGCTTCGGCTTCGCCCCGATGCACCCCGAGATGCGCGAGCGGGCGATGCTGATGATGACCCGCGTCGAGGCGATCCCCTACGAGGCGATGAAACGCGGGCTCCCGTGGGACTGGGTGACCTACCCCGAGTTCCTGGACAGCGTCGACCGGGCGCCGAAGGCCCTGAACGTCCTCCCCTACGTCCCGATCGCGCCGCTCCTCAGCTGGGTGCTCGGCTTCGAGCGCGCCAAGGCGGGGGTGATGCCGACCGACGCCGAGCACCAGGAGCTGCGCCGGCTCCTCCACCAGGCCATGGACGCGGGGGGCTGCGGCTGGTCGGCGCAGCGGCTCCATCCCGACGGTCCGGGAGCGGTGCAGCGCGACTACGACGGCGGCCCGATGGTGACCGACGTCATGCACGATGCGACGGCGCTCCACCTGGCGGAGGTCCTCGCCGAGCGGAACCAGGGCTTCATGCAGACCGCACTCGCCACCACCGACGGCGCGCACGACTTCGCCCACATCGAAGAGCTCGCCCGAGTGAGCGGCCGGCCGATTCTCTACAACGTCGTCCAGTCCTTCGTCCGGCTGCCCGAGGCGCATCGCGCGCTCATCGCCTGGCTCGACGGCTGCCGCCAGCGCGGGCTCCGCGTCTACGGGCAGGGCGTCACCACGACCGCCGCCTTCACCTTCACCTTCGAGGACTGGAACCTCTTCGATGACGACGCGGCCTGGGTCGAGGCGACCCTCGGGACGCCGGCCGAGCGGAAACGGAAGCTTGCCGACCCCGCGCGGCGCGCGCGGCTCCGGGACTACCCGTCCGGGATCGTCACCGTGCCGATCCCGGCGATGACGATCCTCGACTGCTTCACCCCGGAGACGAAGCCCTTCGAGAACCTGACCGTCGCCGAGGTGGCCGAGCGGACCGGGAAGCATCCCGTCGACGCCATGCTCGACGTCGCGGTCAGGGACGACCTCCGCACCGTCTTCTACGCCGAGCCGGCGAACGTCGACCGGGCAGCGCTGCGTGAGATCGTCGCCTACCCGTGGATCGTCCCCGGCGTCTCCGACGGCGGTGCGCACACGAAGTTCTTCACCGGCGGTCGCTACCCCACAGAGTTCCTCGCCCGCATCGTCCGCGAGGAAGACATGTGCTCGCTCGAGCACGCCCACTGGCGGCTCTCGGCGCTGCCGGCACACTGCGCGGGCTTCCGCGACCGGGGCACGCTCGTCGAGGGCGCACCGGCCGACATCATCGTCTACGACCTCGAGCAGCTCGCGTGTCTACCGACCGAGGTGGCCCACGACCTCCCGGGTGGCGAGTGGCGACGGATCCAGCGCGCGCGGGGCTACCGCATCGTGCTGGTGAACGGCGACGTCACGATCGAGGACGATCGGGAGACGGGACGGCACGCCGGGCGGCTCCTCCGCCACGGCGCGCTCGACGCGCCGCGCGCCAACCCGGCTCCTGCTTCCAGCGCGGCCTGAAGCCGAGGAGGGGGGCGCGCTCAGCTCCCGCGGGCGACGAGCGCTGCGACCGTGAACGTATCCGGAACGCCCCCGGCCGGACTCGCTGCCGTGCGCGCCTCCGCGCCTTGATTGAAGTACCAGCCCTCGTTTCCCGGCGGCTCCGCCCCCGGGTGGGGGACGCAGGTCGCGTGCTCGAGCTGCATGTCGAGCATCAGCAGCCCCGCGTAGAAGTCCTGCTCCTCGGGGTACTTCCTCGCACCGGGAAATGCCTGGTCACGGAACTGGTGGTCGTCGATCCACACCTTCCAGAGCTCGCCCCCGCGGTCGTAGATGTCCTCGTAGGCGACGACCCAGGCTTGCCGGTCGATGTAGAGCACCCGCTTGCCGTAAGCGTACTGCGGCAGTTTCGATCGTCCCTCGATCGCGTACACGGGTCGCTTCTCCCACACGTCGCAGAACATGAAGTCTGCGGTGCCGGGACATTGTTCGGATCGGCGTCGGTCCCGAGCAGCGCATCGGAGCGTTGCGCCGTCGAGAGACGGCGCACCCGCCTCAAGACGGGCAGATACAGGAAGCTCGCGTCCGCGTTACCCGGATCGACGAAACGATAGGTGAGGAGGCCGACTCCCTTCAGGTCGAAGGGCGAGAGGACCGGCCCGACGAACTCCTGAAACCGGTACCCGGCCGGATTCGGTATCTCGGGCTTCGGGTCGACCACGAGCCGGCCGTTGTAGTACAGGCGCCGGGCCTCGCCGATCCTCAGCTCGCGCTCGACCGTCATCGCGGTGTCTTTGTTGAGCGACCCGTCCCAGGAGGGAAAATCATACTCGACGAAGTCATCGGTGCCCGGATATGGCCGGTACTCGTAGTTCCACATCACCTTGACGGCGATGGCTTGATCGGTCGGATCCAGGTTCGGGAAGGGTTGCCCCGCGATGTAGTGCTCGAGGGTCAGACCATTCGGAGCCAGACGAACCTGGCCCGCATACTTCTCGGTCGCGTCCGCGTACGCTTTGGGCCAGCCGATCGGCTTCTTCTCGACGATCTTCATCGTCGCGCCGCGGTCGAGGATCCACTCGATGGAAGGGGAGATGAGGGTACGAACCGCGGCGAGATCCTGCTTGCCGACGACCTGGCCGGGACTGACGTCTGCTCGAAGTGGCGTGGCCGCCAGCTCGAGTCCTGCGACGGCCATCAGCGAAACGGCCGCCCGCCGGAGCCTCATGGTCGCCAGGGATCCTCTTCTAGCAGGCGACGGGGCAGCGTGAGAAGGGGTGGCTCGACCGGCCGCCGCGGCCGGGGAAGCGTGAGATTCGCGTGGCAAACGAGGTGAGTGCCGCGGGCACAACTAGGGACCTCGCGCCGGCCGCGCAGCTTCCCTTGACCCCGCGCGGCGAGCGGACTCACGATGCGCGCTCGCTCGAGGCGCACGCATCTGAGAGTGCCCGGGAGGTCACGAATGCAGAGTCATCGACGTCTTCCGATCTCCTTTCTCGCGCGATGGGACCGGTCAAGGTTGCGCTCCTGCGCGCCGGGAGATCGTCCAAGATCGTCGCCCACGGAGCCGGCATCGGCTTCACCCTCGACGAGCCGTCCCAGCAAAGCCTGGGTATCGTGATCACGAGCGGGGGCCGGCACTATTGCGCGCTCTTCGGGGGCTCCATCCGCGCGAACCAAGTCGGACGATTCATCGCGGTGAGGGCGCCCGTTCCCAACACGTGCCCGGGAGGTTGAGGCCGATCAGCGTGGGGCGTTGGAGCTCGCTACAGTGGCGGAGTTGCGAACCGTCCGTCGCGCGGGGAGCGGCAGGCGCCGTCGCGGTTGATCGTCGGGCGTGACGGTGACCTGAACGCCCCGCGCGCCGAGCCATCCGAACTCGGTCCGCACCCTCGCGAGGCTCGTGGCGTTGGTGCCGGTTATGACCGTCACGTCGAGCCGCGCGCCGCGGCCTGCCCGCAACGCGTCCTCGCCGATCGTCTGGGCGGTGTACGGGGTGAGCCAGCCGACGCGGTCGAGCTCGCCGCCCTGGCCCTCCGGGGGCACGATGTGCGCCGTGATGCAGGCCGGCGGATCGTCCGGCTGCTCGGCCTGGCGGCGCAGATGGACGAGGGCGACCGTCGCCTCCACCAGGTCGCCGTAGCGCCGCACCCGGTCGAGGACACGCTCCGGTAAGGCGATGCCGAACTCCGCCTCGACCGCCAGCACCAACTCGAACAGGTCGAGCGAATCGACGGCCAGATCCTCGCGAAGATCCACGTCGGGAACGAGCTCCTGGTCCCCGACGCCGAGGCGGTCAGCAACCAGGTAGCGGAGGTGAGATTCGATGAACTCGTGCATTGCTGACACTCATTCCAGATGGAGGGGCACGCGTGCCCAACGGAATCGGAACCAGGGACAGGCACCCATCGCACGGGAACCCGTCACCGCACCTGCGGTGTCGGATCCTCCCGAGCGGTATGGAGCGCCCAGGATCTGTCGAAGCGAGCGCCGACGCTATGTCGCGCGGCGCTCGCTGTCAACGTCGGGGTACGGTTGGAGCTAGTAGGCCCGGCGAGCCGAGTGGCCGCCGCGTCGTGGGCCGCCGCGGTCGCCACCCCCGCCGCCCGAACGCTCGTGCGCCTCGCTGACGTTCAGGGTCCGCCCCTGCAGCTCGCGCCCGTTCAGGTCGGCGATCGCCTTCTGCGCCTCAGCCGAGGTGCTCATCTCGACGAAACCGAAGCCCCGCGACCGTCCGGTCGCGCGATCCGTGATGACGGCCGCCGACTCGCACGTTCCGGCCTCGCCGAAGAGGGCCTCGAGGTCCGCGCTGGTGGTGTCGAAGGAAAGATTTCCGACGAACAGCTTCTTGCCCATACACACTCCTGCCCCATGCGGGGCGTTTGGATTTTGTCGCCGTTGCCTGAGCGAGAAGCCGATCGTCGCTGGACAGGACGGGGCCGCGCACAAACAAGA
>VBLA01000221.1 GCA_005879245.1 Deltaproteobacteria bacterium | reverse complement strand
TCCCCGAACGACGACGGACGAAAATCCATCGAAGAAGGGAGCACCCATCCCATGATGCTAGCGGGAAGCGAGGGGGAAGTGGGCTGCGGCGGTGCGGGCGGCCCCGCAGTGCGGGAGCGAGCGCTCATGCAAGCGGTCCTCGAGGACGCGGTCCACTGTCTCGCCGGCGAGCTCGGCCCCAGCAGCGCACGCCCGACGCTGGCGGCCGAGGCGCGTGCCTGGTTCACGGCCAGCGATCCTCATTGGCCGTTCTCGTTCGTGAATCTCTGCGATGCGCTCGGGCTCGATGCCGATCGCGTCCGTCGGCGCCTGCTCCGCGATGCGCCGGAGATTGCCCCGGCCGCGGGCCTCCTCCCCAAGGATGTCCTCACTCCACGGCTGCGGCGGGAGAGTCCTCCGGAGGACGACATCGTCCGCATGATCCGCAGCGGGCACCCACTGCGCGTCGTGGCCGAAACCTACGGGATCAGCGTCTCCAAGGCCTCGATCCTCTCTGGCGGCCTGGCGAGCCGCATCAAGGCCGAGCGGGACGAAGCGATCCGCCGCTTCCGGAGCGCCGGCTGGACCTATCGCGCGCTTGCCGGGCGCTTCGGTCTCTCGCGCATCCGCGTGATGCGCATCTGCGGACGGAAAGACTCCGGGGGGCCCGTCCAGTGCTCGCCCGCTTCGCGGGCGGCGCGCTTCCGATGCCCCCCGGACCCCCCCGTCGTCACCCGCTGACGCGGGCGGCTCCGCTCGAATGCTCGCCCCCGGCGCGCCGCGGGTCTGCCTCCGGCCTAACCCCTCGCGTCAGTCGAGCGTGATCACGCTCTGGCCCAGGTGGCCGAGGTAGAGGAAGAGCAACATGTAGTCCCGGAGGTGCCGCGTCAGCAGGAAGTTGTGGCGTACGTGCTCGCGCCCATTCTCGCCCAGGTGGCGGGCGAAGTCGGGCGCATTCAGGAGCTGCTTGATCCAGTAGGCCGTGCCCTCGATCGTGTGCGTCAGCACGCCGGAGTACTTGTGCGTGATCTGGAGGGGAATCCCTCCGACCGCGCCGGCGATCACCGGCTTGGCCTTCCAGAGGGCCTCCGCCACCGTCAACCCGAACCCCTCTCGGAGCGACTTCTGCACAAGGACGGTCGAGGCGCGCTGCACGGCGTTGATCTCGATGTTGGCCGTCGGCGGGAGCTCGACCACGTGGATGTCGCGATCGTCGGCAGCCCGGTCACGGCACTCGGTCAGCACCGCCTGGCCTTCGGGATCGTCGGTGGCGGACCCACCCACCAGGAGCAGCTGGCAGTCGTTGTACTTCTTCGCCAGCCGGTAGGCCTCGATCACGCCGAGCGGGTCCTTGAGGCGGTCGAAGCGCGAGACCTGGGTCACGAGTGGCCGCCCGGGGTCGAGGCCGAGGCTCGTCACGATCGACTCGATGGTGCGCGCATCGAGCTCGCGGTTCTTGTCCGCCAGGGGATCGATGGAGGGCGCGATGAGCACCTGGTCGATGGGCAGGGTGCGAGAGAACTGCGGTGCCGAGAAGACGGCGGCGTCGTAGCGCTCCACCGTCGGCCGGAGAAACTCCCACACCGAGGGCACGGGGGCGGAGAGGTCGATGTGGCAGCGCCAGATCCAGTGCGACCCCGGGGCGCGCCCCGCGATCAGCCCCGCCGGCTGTGGATCGTGAATGAAGACGATGTCGTCGGAGAGCGCGAGGGTGCGAAGATTCTGCTCGGTGGTCTCGCGGTAGACGGCGACGTCATGCTCGCTCAGGGTGACGGGCTGTCCGTGCAGGGCGTTGTGGATCGCCTTGGTCACCGCGTAGAACTCGTCGCCTCCCCGGATGACGTCCCAGCGCGTGTTGATGCCCAGCTCGAGCAGCAGCGGCACGAGCCGGTTCAGGATCTCCGCGACGCCGCCACCCACGGCGGTCGAGTTGATGTGCTGCACGCGCCGGCCCCGGAGCCGCTCCCCGAGGAGACGGAGCTCCTCGATCGTCGCCCGCCCGACGAAGGGCGCGTAGGCATCGAGGCCGGCCGTCATGCGCGGGGTGCCGTGGTGCCGAGGCGCAGTTCGATCAGTCCGAGGAGGCGTTGCCGGAGACCCTCCATCGTGTAGGTGTACGGATCGAGCTTGCGGACGCCGGCGGCCAGCTCGGGCTCCGAGAGGTCCCGCTCGAGCCAGCGCGAGAAGTCGTTGTCGTCCGAGCCGACGCGCAAGCGCGACTCGAAGAGGTGATACGCGATGGCGCCGTAGGTCACCTGCCGCAGCTCCCGGGCGAACTCGGCAAGCGTCCGCGCCTGATGGCCGGTCGGCAGGGTGAAGGAGATGGCATCCATGAAATGGAACTCCTCGCCGGGCGGTGCGGTGCGGAGCTCCTGCCGCGTCTCGAGGTACTCGTCGATGACGCCGACCACCCGGTCGCGCAGATCCTCCAGCGACGGAAACTGCACCGTGTCGATCGCCGCCAGGCGTTCCCCGAGCCGGTCTTCCTGGAGCACGTTGGTGACCCAGAACGCCAGGTCGTTGGGTGGCTCGGGCGAGAGATGCTGGTGCTGCACGAGGAAATGATGCGTGTGATGGAAGATGACCGAGGCCGGGACCGTCCGGAGGTGTTCCAGGAACTCGGCGAGGTCGGCGGCCCGTCGACCGGTCAACCGGGTGAGCGTGAGCCGCGTCCAGAAGCGGAAGGGCGATGGCGCCATCGCGGGGGTCATGGTCAGGCGGCGCTCGCAGCCGGTGGGCCCGCCGCAGCAAGGCGGGCGAGGAAGATCCGCGTCCACCACGCGAGGTCGCGGGTGGCGACCCGACGGTCGAGCGCGCGCATGCGGCGGCGACGCTCGTCGGGTGGCATGTCGACCGCGATGTCGAGACCGCGGCAGATCGCCTCCACGTCGTACGGGTTGACGATCACCGCCTCCCGGAGCTCCCGGGCGGCGCCGGCGAACTCCGAAAGGACGAGGACGCCGTCCTCCCGCGCGGCGCGGGACGCCACGTACTCCTTGGCGACCAGGTTCATGCCGTCGCGTAGCGGCGTGACGAGGGCGATGTCCGCGGCCGCGTAGTACGCGGCGAGCTGCTCTCGCGCGAGGGCCGTGTAGACGTACTGGAGCGGCGGGTGCCCCTCGGACGTGAAGCGTCCGACGATCCGGCCAACCGCCTCGTCGATCGATCGCTTCATGTCACGGTAGTCGGGCAAGCGGTCACGCGAGGGTACCGCGACCTGCACCAGGCAGACGCGTCGGCGCCACTCGGGGCGGCGCTCGAGGAAGCGCTCGTAGCCACGCAGCCGCTCGAGAATCCCCTTGGTGTAGTCGAGGCGATCGACCCCGAGCATGACCACCTCGGCGCCAAGCGTGGTGCGTAGGCGCGCGGCTTTCGTCTGCACCGTTGCGTCACTGCCGTGTGCCCGGAACGTCTCATAGTCGATCCCGATCGGATGCGCAAAGACGCCGACCTCGCGTTCCGGCAGACGGACACGGGCGGGCGCGTCGGACACCGGGACCCCCAGGAACTGGCGCACGCTCTCGAGGAAGTTGCGCACGTCGGGCTCGGTCTGAAAGGCGATCAGGTCGGCGCCGAGGAGGCCGGAGAGCAGCTCCGCTCGCCAGCGGCAGATGCCGAACACCGTCGGCGGCGGGAAGGGGATGTGCCAGAAGACCCCGACCGAGGCCGGCACTCCCGCCGCCCGCAGCAGTCCCGGCACGAGGCAGAGGTGGAAGTCGTGCAGCCAGACGAGATCCCGCGGCCGCACGACCGCTTGCACCGCGGCGGCGAAGCGCTCGTTCGCGTGTCGGTAGGCCGCCCAGTAGTTCGCCTGGAAGCGGCAGCGGCTCGGAAACGCATGACAGAGCGGCCAGAGACCTTGATTGGCGAAGCCCGCGTAGTAGTTGTTGACCTCGCGCTCCTTCAGGCGAACGGGCCGGATGGGATACGGAAGGCCGGCGGTCCCGGCGGGCAGCTCGTCGCCCGCCTCCACTCCGACCCAGGCGATCCAGAGTCCGCCGTGCGCGCGGAGCGCGTCGTCGAGCGCGCCCGCCAGCCCGCCCACGGTACGCACCGCGCGGAGCCCCTCCGGCCCGCGCACCATCTCGACGGGTGCCCGGTTCGACACCACGATCAGGCGGGACGCTGCGGGCATGAATGTGGAAATTGGACACTACCGTCCGCGGACGGTCAATGCCCGACGCCGGCGTCGTCTTCTCGCGCTCGCTCCGGCGGCGGCTCGCCGCGGTAGACATGACGCCGGAAGAGCGGCGTGAAGTCACGACCGGCAGCCTGGTTGATCGCGCGGAGGAAGCTCGCGGTGGTGAGCGTTCCGCCCTCGTGCGCGAGGGAGCGGACGGCATCGTCCAGGCAGCGGTGTCCGTCGGTGACCCGACGGATCTCGTGATCGAGCCAGTGCATCACGAGCGGGGCGCTGTTGTTGAGGGCCGCCGGTACCCGGGTGCGCGTGAGGTCGCTCCCCCAGCGGCCGTAGCGCTCGAAGAGGGCGAGGCCGCGGACGAAGGTCTGTGGCGAGAGACGTCCCGCCCGATACGGAAGGGCGAGCGAGTAGTATTCGGCGAGCCCCTCGCTCACCCAGCGCCCGTCGGCCGACGGGTGGAACGGCTGCCAGACGTGGAAGAGCTCGTGCAGGTAGCTGCACGTCTTGTCGGGCGACCGGATCGGAATGCGACCATGCACGAAGAAGGAGTCCTCGCCCGAGAGCCCGCCGTGCCACATCGGATCGGGTGCGCTCACGATCAGCAGGCGCGGCGGCGGCGCACCGAGGATCCCGACGAGGAGCGGAATCGTCTTGCCGTAGAGCCGGAAGAGCCCCCGCACATCGAGCGGCGAACCCGGCGCGACCGCGACCGTCACCTCCAGCCCGGCGATCGTGTGGCGATAGCGGGCGATGCGACCGAGGAGCAACCACCCCCGCGGCCGGTCGAACCGCTTGCCGGGCTCCTCGACCAGATAGGTGCCGTCGGGGAGGGCGGCGAGGGCGGTGGCGCTGTGCCAGCCGCGCGGGAGGCGGAACCGCAGCCGGGCGCGTGCTGCTGCCACGCCAGTTCGAAACCTGACGTTGATCTCGGGAAAGAGGTGGAGCGCGCGGGTCGCGATCCAGTCGGGGGTCGCGTAGCTGTCGAAGTGCGTACCGGGAGGACGCTGGCGGTTGATGGCGACCGTGTAGCGGAGGTGCGCGTACGGACCGCCCGGCGTCCACACGAGCGTGCGGCCGTGCCAGACGAGACGGCCGGTACCACGTACGTCGGTGGTCCGGTCGTCCCGGAAGACGAGGCGAAAGGCGGCGATCTCGTCGATGCCCGCCAGCAGCCAGTGGACGTGTGCCAGGCCCATCCGATCAGAGGACCTCGATGATCATCGGCCGCCGGCGCTGGAAGGCGTGCAGGCGAGCCGGGCGGTGCGAGCCACGCCGCACCCGAGCGAGCGGCCGCAGGAGCCCGAGGGAAAGGACCTTCTTGCGGAAGTTCCGCCGGTCGAGCCGCCGGCCGAGAATCGCCTCGTACATCTCCTGCAGCTCGCCGAGCGTGAAGGCGCGCGGGAGAAGGGTGTATGCCAGGTTGGTGTAGGCCAGCTTGGCGCGCAGGCGAGCGAGCGCCGTTCTTACCACCGCGCGGTGGTCGTAGGCGAGCGGGGGCAGGCGGGTGACCCGCCGCCACGCAACGGCGGCGTATTTGCCCTGCCGGGGTGCTGTCGGGGCCGGGGAGTTCGCGAAGCGGCCGCTGTGCGCGATGAGCGCGACATAGGCGACGGACACGACCCGGCCGTGCGGATCGCGCTGCGGGCTCCCGAAGGTGTAGAGCTGCTCCAGGTACACGTCGCTGAGGCCGGTCTGCGCCGTGAGCTCCCTGCGCGCGGCCTGATCGAGCGATTCGTCCACGCCCACCCGGCCGCCAGGCAGTGCCCATCGTCCCCGGAACGCGCCGTGCTGCACCTGGACGAGGAGGAGGTGGAGCGCGCGCGCGATGACGGTGAACACGGCGACGTCGACCGCCACGGTCGGCGCCTGCCGCCCGGCGCCACCCATCCGCGCTCAGCCGCCGAGCTCGAGCATGCGCTCGAGGGCCACCGCCGCGCGCTCCCGCACGTTCTCCGGGATCGCGATCTCCGGCCCGAGCGCGACGAGTGCGTCGCGGGTGCCCTCGAGCGTGATCATCTTCATGTAGTGGCAGAGCTTGCAGCTCTTGTAGAACTTCTTCTCGGGTACCTCGATGAGGAGCCGATCGCTGAGCCCGCACTCCGTCACGATCAGGAACTCGCGCTCCGGGCTCTCCTTCGCGTAGCGCACCATGCCGCTCGTGCTGAGCACGGCATCGGCGAGGGCGAGCACGTCGGCGCGACACTCGGGGTGGACGAGCACGCGCACGTGAGGCAGCCCAGCCCGGACGGCAGCGATCTGCTCGGGCGTGATCTGGTGGTGCACGTA
>VBLA01000220.1:5433-6792 GCA_005879245.1 Deltaproteobacteria bacterium | reverse complement strand
CGGCTACCTGTACGGCAGCTCCTCCTTTGCCTTGGTAGACCAGCTGTATCCGCCCGACATCCAGGCCGCGGCCAGAGCCGGGACACTCAAGCCCAGCGACGACACTGGCCAGAACCCTTCGTATGCCTCGGCGGCCGGCGGCGTCATCTCGACCGCCAATGACCTCGTCACGTGGATCCAAGCACTCGTCGGCGGCAGGCTGTTCAACGCCGACCATCAGCGCCGGTGGCTCGACAGCTTACAGCCCGAGGACCCGAGCAAGCCCCACGGCCAGCAGTACGGGTACGGCATCGCCCAGACACGCTTCGGACCGAACGCGCTGTATTTCCACGGCGGCGAGATGCCCGGCTACAACTCGTTCATGGGCTACGACCCCGTCAATCGGGTGACGCTCGTAGTGTGGACCAACCTGACCGTATCCCCCGACGGGAAGCCGTCAGCCAATAGCCTCATGCTGAAAGTGCTCGATCAGGTCTACGTGGAATCCGCGCTACGACAAGCGCAGGCCTCCTCTCGGTGGTCGGGGATCGACAGCGACACGATGCTGCCTGGCCTCGTCAGGATCGTGTGACTGCCGACCTGACGGCGGAAGATCCAACTCAGGCGCTCGAAGGCCTGGCCAGCCTCGCGGCCGGAGACGACCGGCAAATCAGCCAACGCCTACGTCCACCTCGACCGTTCAGGCCGTAGTCGCGACAAGCCTGGAAACGGCGACATAACGGTCGAAGTCGGACGCGGAAGCCCCCCTCTCCCCGGCTCGCGCGGAAGGCGAGAAACCCGCGCGGCTCCAACTACCGCAGCTGACGTACCCGCAGAATCACGTGGTGCTCGGGCAGATCAACACCTTCATCAGCGTGCTCTCCGACGCCGAGGTGCACTTCACTCCTGAGTTCCTCGATCAGCAGCAGCTCGCCCGCCGCGCTGACCACCTGCTTGCATCTTGCATCGTACTTCGTGAGCGCACCAGCCGACCTGGATCGAGCGGCGCGCACACTGGCCATCTCGCCCTTCGCAATCCTTCAAGCGTTCGACGAGGCGTTCGACCACACGTTCACTCGATCTGAGCCCTTCCGTCAGGCGATGTACACGCTGGGAGGAGCCGGCGAACAGCTTACGCTCGCTCCGCCTGCCGAGCCGACTGGGCCGCCAGCGCCGCCGACGACGCCCCCTGGTACGGCACCGGGCGATCCCGACACCGGGATACCGCGTTAGGGGCGATGGGCCATCACCGCCCCCGCCACCGCGGCAGCACCTCCAGGTCGAGCGGCGCCAGCCGCGGCCCCGCCCGCTGCGAGGTGACCACCGGGTCCGCCCCGGCCGCCTCGCTCTCCTCCGTGAAAAACTGGCATACGCCCGCCT
>VBLA01000220.1:0-5388 GCA_005879245.1 Deltaproteobacteria bacterium | reverse complement strand
ACCTGCGAACCTCGAACGTGATCGAGTCCCCGTTCGCAACGGTGCGGCTGCGGCAGCGCGTGACCAAGGGCGCGGGCTCGCGCACCAAGGGGCTCTCTGATGGCCTACAAACTGCTGGACATGGCGCAGGCGCGGTGGCGGCGGCTCGACGGTGCACACCTGCTCACGTTGGTTCGCGCCGGTATCGCCTTCATTGATGGCGTCCAGCCAGAGGGGAAGGCCAGCAAGGTGAAGGCGAGAGCCGCGTGATCAGGGCTCGCCACTCAGGCCGCCACCGTGTCCGCTTCCCTCCCGCATGGTGGCCTCAATCAGTCCTTGATGAACGCGAGCAGGTCGGCGTTGATCGTCTCCGCTTGCGTGGTGGGCATGCCGTGCGGAAAGCCCTTGTAGGTCTTCAGCGTTCCGTTCTTCAGCAGCTTCGCTGACAACGGCGCGGAATCGGCGTAGGGAACGATCTGATCGTCATCCCCATGCATGACCAGCACGGGTACGGTGATCTTCTTGAGGTCGTCGGTGAAGTCGGTCTGTGAGAAGGCAACGATGCCATCGTAGTGTGCCTTCGCGCCGCCCATCATGCCCTGACGCCACCAGTTCTGGATGATCGCCTCTGAGGCCTTCGCGCCCGGTCGGTTGAAGCCATAGAAAGGCCCCGCCGGAATGTCACGATAGAATTGCGAGCGATTCGCCGCGAGCTGCGCTTGCAGTCCGTCGAACACTTCCTTGGGGAGGCCGCCCGGGTTGGTCGCTGTCTTCACCATGAGCGGCGGCACCGCACTGAGGATCGCCGCCTTGGCCACCCGGTTTTCGCCATGCCGTCCCAGATAGTGCGCCACCTCGCCGCCGCCGGTGGAGTGACCGACATGCACGGCATTCTTCAGGTCGAGATGCGCGGTAAGCGCCGCAAGATCGCCTGCATAATGATCCATGTCGTGACCGTCGCCCGTTTGCGTGGACCGGCCGTGGCCGCGGCGGTCATGGGCTATGACGCGATAGCCGTGACGCAGGAAGAACAGCATTTGCGTGTCCCAGTCATCTGCCGACAGCGGCCACCCATGGCTGAACACGATGGGCTGACCCTTTCCCCAGTCCTTGTAGAAGATCTCAACGCCGTCTTTGGTCGTGATGGTAGGCATAGCACGCGCGTATCAGGTCGCGTGTCGGGTGACCAGTAGGCAGCCATTAGACGCCTACTCCCGCCGCGGCAAGTACGCAGGCCCCGCTGTCATGACGCGGCTATCATCCAGTCTTAAGGTTACCATGCTGTTACGCCCATGGGGTCCAGGCCGTCTTGATGCGAGGAACCGGGCTGGATAGGTGATGCGTCTTCCCCTGGTTAGGCACTCTGAAATGAAAGCCTGGGAACGCGACCTGCTCGACCATCTCGTGTGGCTCACACTGACGTATGAGGAGGGCAGAGTGAGCCGAGAGGAGGTCGTCGCGGAGTTGAAGCGGGAGTTTCCCCGGCTCGCCGTTGACGAGGAGTTGGTACCGAGCGGTAGCGTGTGAGCGCATAAGCTCGTGCTGTCACCCACACGGCGTGGGGCATCCCCTCGAAGCGGACGGTGAGCCGTGCGCCGCAGGTATCGCAGAAGGTCCGCTCGATGGGGGGCGACGACCGGTAGGCTCGGACGTGTTCGCGACCACCCACGACGCGGAAGTCGCCCGCCGTCAACCGCGCGAAGGTGGAGAACGCGGCTCCGTGCGACTTGCGGCACATCGAGCAGTTCCGCGGTTGCTGCCTGAGCAAACGAACGGTCCCAAGGCCAGATACTCCCTTGCGAGACTATCCGCGGGACCTGCACCCCAGACCTCAAGGTATGATACGACCAGGGCACCTCGGGCTACTGCCATGCGATTCGAGTTCGGCGGCCACGCCGAGAAAACGCCATGACGACCGCGCTCTCCGACGCCCTCGTCTTCTTCGGCGCGACGGGCGACCTGGCCTACAAGAAGATCTTCCCCGCCCTGCAGGCGATGGCACGCCGCGGGCACCTCGACCTGCCGGTCATCGGCGTCGCGAAATCGGGCTGGACGCTCGATCAGATGCGCGCCCGCGCCCGGGACAGCGTGAAGCAGCACGGCGGGCTCGACCCGGAGGCGTTCGCGAAGCTGGAGTCCCGACTCCGTTACGTGGACGGCGACTACCGCGACCCCTCAACGTATGCCGCGGTTCGCACGGCACTCGGCGATGCCCGCCGGCCGGCGCACTACCTCGCGATCCCGCCCAGCATGTTCGCGACGGTCGTCGAGAGCCTCGAACGCTCGGGCGCTGCTCGAGATGCGCGCGTCATCATCGAGAAGCCCTTCGGGCGGGACCTCGAGTCGGCGCGCGCGCTCAACGGGACGCTGCGCGCGGCGTTCGACGAGGCGGACGTCTTTCGCATCGACCACTACCTCGGCAAGGGACCCGTCCAGAACCTCGCGCTCTTTCGCTTCGCAAACACCTTCCTCGAGCCGATCTGGAACCGGAACTACGTCGACAACGTGCAGGTCACGATGGCCGAGGCCTTCGGCGTGCAGGGTCGCGGGAAGTTCTACGACGAGGCGGGCGCGATCCGGGACGTCGTGCAGAATCACATGTTGCAGGTCGTGAGTCTCCTCGCCATGGAACCGCCCCTCACGACCTATCACGAGTCGATCCGCGACGAGCAGGTCAAGGTGTTCCGCAGCATCCGGCCGCTCAATCGGCGGGACCTCGTTCGCGGACAGTTCGCCGGCTACCGTGGGGAGCCGGGCGTCGCACCCGGCTCGAACGTCGAGACTTTTGCCGCGGTCCGCCTGCACGTCGACTCCTGGCGCTGGGACGGCGTCCCGTTCTTCATCCGGGCCGGCAAGTGCCTGCCGGTGACCGCGACCGAGGTGGTCGTGACGCTCAAGCGGCCGCCCCTGCTTCACATGTCGGCAGACGAGCGGAACACGCTCTCCTTCCGGCTGGGCCCGGACGTCTTCATCACTCTCGGCGCGCGCGTGAAGGCGCCGGGCGAGCAGATGGTGAGCGAAGGGGCGGAGCTCAAATTCGTGCACCATCCGACGGCCGACGACCTCGACGCCTACGAGCGCCTCCTCGTCGATGCCATGCGGGGCGATGCGATGCTCTTCGCGCGAGAGGACGGCGTCGAAGCGGCGTGGCGCGTCGTGCAGCCGATCCTCGACGACTCGACGCCGGTGCACGAGTATGCCCCCGGGACGTGGGGGCCGGACGAGGCCGACGCGCTGACGACCGACGTCGGCGGCTGGCACTCGCCGCTCGGCGGAGGCGGCGCCCCATGAAGATACTGGTCATCGACGTCGGCGGGACGCACGTGAAGATCCTGGCGACGGGGCAGCGCGAGCACCGGAAGGCCGACTCCGGACCGACGATGACGGCCCGGCGCATGGTCTCCGTCGTGAAATCTTTGTCGGCTGGCTGGTCCTACGACCACGTCACCATCGGCTATCCCGGACCGGTGCTCCACGGGCACCCGGTCGTCGAGCCGCGCAACCTCGGCGGCGGCTGGGTGGGCTTCGACTTCCGCCGCGCCTTCGGCCGGCCGGTGAAGATGATCAACGACGCCGCGATGCAGGCGCTCGGCAGCTACCGCGGCGGCCGCATGCTCTTTCTCGGCCTCGGCACCGGCCTCGGGTCGGCGCTCATCATCGACGGCGTCCTCGAGCCGATGGAGCTCGCCCATCTGCCGTACAAGAAGGGCCGGACATTCGAGGACTATGTCGGCATCCGAGGGCTCCAGCGCCTGGGCAAGGCGCGCTGGCGCGAGTGCGTGCTGGATGTGGTCGAGCGCCTGCGGGCGGCGCTCAATGCGGACGACGTCGTCGTCGGTGGCGGGAATGCCCGCAAGCTTCGGACACCCCCGCCGGGAAGCCGACTTGGCGACAACGACAACGCGTTCCTCGGCGGCTTCCGTCTCTGGAACGGTGTGCCCACGCGCCCGGCGAGGCGTGTATGACGGATCCCGGCCTGGAGAGCGCCGCGGCGCGGGCGCTCGAGCTGGTCGCGGACGGGATGCACGTCGGGCTCGGCCCGGCCGAGCGCGTCCTGGTCGGACATCCGGACGGCCGCGTGGACGTGCTGCAGACGGAGATGTGACGATGCACCACACCGTCGAAGTCGTCGCAGACCGGCGCGCGCTCATGGAGGGGGGCGCCGCGGCATTCGTCGCAGCTGCACGAGCGGCGATCGGCGCGCACGGCCGCTTCGTGACCGCGCTTTCGGGCGGCTCGACCCCGCGCGCGCTGTTCGAGCTCCTGGCCACCGAGCGCTTCGCGTCGTCCGTCGACTGGGGTCGCATCCTCGTGTGCTGGGGCGACGAGCGCGCCGTGCCACCTGATGCCGAGGCGAGCAACTACCGGATGGCGCGCGAGGCCCTCCTCGACCACGTGCCGATCCCTCCCTCGCAGGTGCACCGCGTTCGGGGCGAAGAGCCCCCGCTGGTCGCCGCGGCCGCCTACGAGCAGACCCTGCGCACCCTGTTCGCGACGCCGGTAGGTCCCCCGCGTCCCGTCACCGGCGCGCGCTTCGACCTGGTGCTGCTCGGCATGGGAGACAACGGGCACACCGCGTCTCTCTTCCCGGGTCTGCATGCCGTGCGCGAGGCGGAGCGGTGGGTCGTGGCTGAATCCGTCGCCGAGGTCGCGATGTGGCGCATCACGCTCACGCCGGTCGTGCTGAACGCCGCCGCGGAGGTCGTCTTCCTCGTGAGCGGCGCCGACAAGGCAGCGATGCTCCATCGAGTCCTGGACGGTCCCATCCGCCCCGACGAGTTCCCGGCACAGATCGTGGCTCCGCACCACGGTCGCCTCCGGTGGCTCGTCGATGCCGAGGCTGCCGCTTTGCTGGAGGGGCGCTGACATGGAGCCGGTCGTCTTCCTCTTCGATGTCGACAACACGCTCCTCGACAACGACCGGGTCTCCGCGGACCTGAAACGCTACCTGGCCAAGGAGGTGGGTGACGGGCGGCAGGCGCAGTACTGGAAGATATTCGAGGAGCTCCGCGCCGAGCTCGGGTACGCGGACTACCTCGGAGCTCTCCAGCGCTACCGCGTGAAGCACCCGCGCGAGCCTCACCTGCTCGCGGTCTCGTCCTACCTCGTGAACTATCCATTCGCGAACCGGCTCTTCCCCGGCTCGCTCGACGCGCTCGAGCACGTCCGCGCCTTCGGCCCGACGGTCATCCTCTCGGACGGCGACGTGGTCTTCCAGCCGCTCAAGGTGCAGCGATCGGGTCTCTTCGAAGCGGTCGAGGGTCGCGTGCTCATCTACATCCACAAGGAGGAGGAGCTCGACGACGTCGAGCGCCGCCATCCGGCGGCGCACTACGTGCTCGTGGACGACAAGGTCCGGATCCTGGCCGCCATCAAGCAGCGGTGGGGCGATCGGCTGACGACCGTTTT
>VBLA01000219.1 GCA_005879245.1 Deltaproteobacteria bacterium | reverse complement strand
AGGGTATCGACGAGAATGAGAACGACGTTGGGTGACGTGGGGGGTGCCATCAGGTGGGTCTCTTGTAGAAGCCGAGTGCGGTGGGCTCTTAGAGCCGGGTGATGTGCTCTCCGGCGATGCCACGCATGGCGTTCCGGGCGTCCACGATCGAAGCAGCCGTGCTGGCGACGTGGGCGTAGTCGAAGTCGGGATGATCGGTCAGGATGACGACACAGTCGCATCCGTTCGCGAGCACGTCGCGGACCGGCATGGAGCTGAGCACCAGACCCTCTTCCCGGAGCTCGGGCACGTACGGGTCACTGTAGGAGAGCCGGGCGCCCCGCTCGTGGAGGAGCTTCATCACGGTCAACGAGGGCGACTCGCGGCAGTCGCTGACTCCACGCTTGTACGCGACGCCGAGGATGTGGACGTTGCTGTCGCGCACGCTCTTCGAGCGCCGGTTGAGGGCGGACGTGACGAGCTCGGCCACGTGTTCCGGCATCCGGCTGTTGACCTGCGCCGCCAGCTCGATGAAGCGCGGCTCGAAGCCGTTCTGGCGCGCCTTCCACGAGAGGTAGAGCGGATCGATCGGGATGCAGTGGCCGCCCAGGCCCGGCCCCGGATAGAAGGGCAGGAAGCCGAAGGGCTTGGTGGCCGCCGCGTCGATGACTTCCCACACGTCGACGCCGAGGTGGCTGCAGAGGAGCGCGAGCTCGTTCACCAACCCGATGTTGACGCTCCGGAAGGTGTTCTCGAGGAGCTTCACCATCTCG
Source organism: Deltaproteobacteria bacterium (assembly GCA_005879245.1). Classification (GTDB taxonomy): domain Bacteria; phylum Desulfobacterota; class Binatia; order DP-6; family DP-6; genus DP-23. The sequence continues at coordinate 6,050 of VBLA01000219.1, read as the reverse complement.
GCGACCTGCGACGACGAGACCGGCACGACCCGCTCGACGCACTGCCCGTACAGCAGGGCAGCCATCTCGGTGCAGTGGGGGTCGACCCCGCCCACCACCTTCGGGATGTTGCGGGTGGCGTAGGTCGGGTTCCCTGGATCGACCCGCTCGGGAGAGAACGCCAGGCAGAAGTCCTGGCCGGCCACCAGCCCCGACTCCTCCAGCTTCGGCTTCACCACCTCCTCGGTCGTGCCAGGGTAGGTCGTGCTCTCGAGGACGATCAGCTGGCCGCGATGGAGCCGCGGGCGGATCTCGTCGAGCGCGCTCACGATGTACGTTAGGTCCGGGTCCTTGGTCTTCCGGAGCGGCGTGGGCACGCAGATGCTGATCGTATCCATGTCGGCAAGCTCGCCGAAGTTGCAGCTCGCGCGGAGGCGCTTGCTGTCCACCAGCTCGCGCATCGTGTACTCGGTCACGTCGCCGATGTAGCTGTGACCGCTGTTCACGGCGGCCACGCGTCGCTCGTCGACCTCGAAGCCGGTGACGGCGAACCCCGAGCGGGCAAATTCCACCGCCAGGGGCAGGCCGACGTATCCCATTCCGATGACGCCGACGCGTGCTTGCCTTCTCTCGATCTTGCTTCTCAGGTCCATGTGGGCTTTCCTCCGCCGACTTTCAGTGGTTTCGAAACTCTGCTACCGAGGGCGCTTCATGACGAAGCGGGTCCGTGTGGGGTTGGGGCTGCTCCTGGTCGTGGCCGGTGCTTCGGGTCGCGTCGTACTCGGCGCCGAGTGTGGCGTCACCCTCAACTGTCACGGGCACACCGTGACCGGCGCGGCCGACGCCGAGCCCGGCACGACCGACCACCACCCCTCCTACGGGCTCAAGCTCGACGGAACCCATGGCGCCGTGGTCCGCGGCTGCAAGGTCACGCGCTTCGACTACGGGATCCTGCTGAGCGATGCGCGCGACAGCCAGGTCATCGGCAGCGAGGCCTTCCACAACGGCAACTTCAAGACTCGTGTGGGCTACGGCATCCACCTGAGCCGCTCGCAGAACAACACGGTGCAGGACTGCATCGTGCGGGAGAGCGCGGACGAGGGGATCCATATCGGCAATGGCTCGGACGGGAACTCGCTGATCGACAACCAGTCCACCGACAACGGCCGCGAGAACCTCTACATCCTCAACGCGCAACGGAACCGCCTGTTGCGGAATCGCGCCAAGGGAGCGGGCGCGGCCGATCTCTACATGAAGCATGCGAGCGAGAACCTCATCGAAGACAATGGCTTCACCGATCGCCCCGTGGTCGTTCGTGGCCTCGCCTCGAAAAACACCTTCGCCGACAACATCTTCGGGGCGGGCCTGCGATTCGAGGCATACGGCGACGACCGCGCCGAGGTCCCGACCAACAACGTCGTGCGTGGCGGCCGCATCCGCGGCGAGTCGGCGTGCGTGGAGTTCGTGGAAGCTCATGACAACCTGGTGGAGGCGGTCGCCTTCGACCACTGCCGCCGCGTTGCGGCTCGCTCCCTGATGCCGTCGAGCAACGACCTCGTGGACGTCGACCTGACCGACGTGCGGCTCGATCTGGCCGGGGGTGCGACGCTGCGCTTGCTCTCCCCCGTGCGTGTCGAGGCTCGCACAGCCACGGGCCAGCCGGTCTCGGGGGCGCGCATCGCGCTGCGCGACATCAGCGGGGAGTCGCACACGGAGCCGACGACCGACGGGAGCGGTGACGCGCGGGGCGTCGTCCCGACGCACCGGGTGAGCGCCGCAGGGCTCATGCCCCTCACCCCCGTCGAGCTGACGGTCAGCGCCGACGGATACGCTGCGACGCAGTCGCTCATTCGCGAGCCCGTCGGCTCGAGCGTCACCGTGACACTCGAGGCACCGGCCGCGCATCCGCGCGCCAGTTCCCCGCGTCTGCGCCGTCGTACTCCCGCCACCTCCATCTCAGTGCCCGAGCTTCACGACGACGGCATACTCGCGCCGTCGCGAACCGAAGCGCACCGCGGCACCAACCCCGATGCCGACCAAGCCCCAGAAGAAGACCTGGAGGGTCAGATTCTCGAAGGCGCTGAAGCTCTGGAGCGTTATGAAGAAGCCCACCACGGAGCAGAAGATCGCCCAGAGGAGCGCCTGCAGGCCCGGATCCGGCAGATCACGCTGGGCCCGTAGGAGAGAGGCGAGGGCCGTCCACAGCACCCAGAGGACGGAGAGCCACCCGAGCACGCCGTTCTCGACGCTCAGCCGCATGTGCGCGCTCGCCCGCTCCGGGTCGATGACCTCGGGCCTGAAGTTGTGCTCGCCGAGGGTCCGGGGTCCGATCCCGAGGAGGAGCTGCGTCCACGACGCGTGGCGGAGCAGGTCGCAAAGCGCCCCTCCCGGCCCGCACAGCTCCTGCCGCCATTCGGTGAGCGTCGGTCCGCCCGAGAGATAGGCGAAGGGACCGAGCACGAGCGCACAGGGAACGACTGCCCGCGGGAAGAAACGCCAGACGACGAGGAGCGCGGACACCGAGAGCGCCACCATGCCGACGGGGCTCTTGGTCAGCAGGATGCCGATGAAGGAGATCGTGCTCGCCGCCATCCAGAAGTCCCGCTCGGGCCCCTCCTCGGTCACTGCCAACTGGTAGAGCAGTGCCGGCACGCCGAGCACGAGGTAGGTCGCGAGGACGACCGGGCTCCCGAGCGTGGCCGCGATACCGGGGCCCGCCAGCCAGCCGGCCACCATGGTATCGGCATGTGGCCCGACCGCGATGGCGAGCTCGACGATGCCGATCAGCGAGATCGCCAGCGCGCCGAGCGCGATCACCTGCACGGCGCGCTGGACCAGCACGCGCGTGAACGTCCCGTTCACGATCCCGGAGGCGATGAGAAAACCGGTCACGACGTAGTAGAGGGCGCCGCGCGCGGCCTGGTAGTGGTACTGGGAGAACCCGGCCGAGGCGAATGCGAAGAGGACGAAGATCGCCATCGGCAGCATGAGCGGCGTTCGGTAGAGGACGAGCCGGTCGCCGGCGGTCCGCCGACGGATGACCAGCCAGGCCCCGATGCCGCCGATCGCCAGGTGCGCCACGCTCGCCCGCACCCCGAAGGCGTAGATGTAGAAGTCGCTCAGGAGCCCCGCCGGCATGAACGACACGAACACGAAGAGTCCGAAGAGGAGCCCGCCGAGCGTGATCCAGCGGTTCAGGATCTTCACGAACGTGAGGATGAGGATGCCGAGGTCGAGTGTCGGGCGACGGACGCGCCGGTACCAGAGCTCGTAGCGGAGCTTCGCCGCGGGCGTCGTGAAGTAGCCGCCGCGGAGCTGCGCCACACCGGTGATCCCGGGCTTCATCTCGAAGCGGCGGGCGTAGTCCGGAATCGTCGTGATGAACTCCTGCAGGAAGACCGGTCGGACGGGCCGGGGCCCGACGAAGTTCATCTCGCCACGCAGCACGTTCCAGAGCTGCGGGAGCTCGTCGAGCTTGGTCCGCTTCAGGAAGCGACCAATGGACGTGTAGAAGGTGTCACGCGGCCCGAGGAGGCGCGCGCCGATCTCACCCTCGGCCCCCACGCGAAGCGTCCGGAACTTGAAGATCGTGAACTCCCGCATCCCGCGGCCGACCCGGGTCCCGCGGTAGAGAACCGGTCCCGGGCTGGAGGCGCGCACGGCGACGGCGACGAGCGCGATCAGTGGACTCAGGAGGAGGAGTCCCCCCGCGGCGATGAGGCGCTGGATCAAGCTGACGATCCAGGCATCCTCGGCCTGGGACTCCGCCGGGAGGGCCGGCGTCCTGCTCTCGGCGATGCTGGGCTCGGAGAGAGCGGCGCCCCCTTCGGCCGACTGCATCTTCAGGCTCACGTGGAGGGGATTATCGGGGTTCATGCTTTCTGCGAGAGGGAAACCTGTTCGTGTTCTGTGTTGGCGTCAGTCGCGGTCACTTCCGTCGCCGTGGGAGCGTTCTGCGCCCGCATCCAGTGCTCGAGGACGATGAGCGCCCAGAGACTCCGGCTATGGTCGCGCTCCTGCCGGGTATGTTCGTCGATCAGGCGGGTGACCGTTTCGGGGCGGAACACACCGTTCGCCGCAATCCGCTCCGGCGAGAGGGTGTCCCGTACGAACTCCTGGAGATCGCGCGCCAGCCAGCGGGGCATCGGCACGTTGAACCCGCGCTTCGGACCGCGCAGGACATTGCGGGGTAGTCGATTTTGCATCGCCCGCTTGAGGAGATACTTCTTCCGGAAGCCCCGGAGCTTCAGCTCGCTCGGCACGTTCGCCATGAACTCGACCAGCGGATGATCGAGCAGCGGCACGCGCGCTTCGAGCCCGTGCGCCATCGTCACCCGATCGACCTTGGTGAGCATGTCGTCGGGTAGCCCGATCTGCGTGTCGAGGTGCAGGCAGCGAGCGAGCCAGTCGCTGCTCCCGCAGCCCGCCGCCGTGTTGGCGTAGAACTCGCCCGTGGACGGCAAGCCGCCCGCCGCGTCGGCGTAGAGCTCGGCCTTCGCCTCGTCGCTGAAGATCTCCTTCCACGACAGGTGCGCCCCGACCGGCGAGCGGAGCGCGCCCTGCACGAAACGCTTGGCCTTGTAGTCGAAGCTCACCCGGCGGTGGGACACCGGGAGCCGACCCACGAGGTTCGGGATCAGCGAGCGGGAGAGCATCCCGGGGAGCGCCCGGTACCAGCGGGCGAGCTTGTCCGCGACGTAGGTCTCGTAGCCGCCGAAGACCTCGTCGCCGCCCTCGCCGCTCAGCACGACCTTGACGTGCTCGCGAGCGAATCGCGACAGGTAGTAGAGCGGGACCGCGGAGGAATCCGCGAACGGCTCGTCGAAGGTCTCGATGAGCGTCGGGACCACGTCGGTCACCGAGGAGGGCAGCACCATGTCGTGGTGCTCGGTCCCGAAGCGGGTCGCCGTCGCCCGGGCACGGGCGAGCTCGTTGAAGGAGGTCTCGGCGAACCCGACCGAGAAGGTTTTGATCGGGCCGGTCACTTGCTGCCGCATGAGCGCCAGGACGGAAGCCGAGTCCAGGCCGCCGCTCAGGAAGACGCCGATCGGCACGTCGCTCACCAGATGGCTCTTCACCGCATCGGCGAGGAGCGAGCGGAGCCCCTCGACATACTCACCCACGGGGACGTCGTCGCGCCCGGGGACCTGCTCGAGTCGCCAGTAGCGCTCGAGACGGACCCGACCCGCCTCGGCGACGAGCACGTGCCCGGGGAGGAGCTTCTGGACCCCGGCGTAGATCGTGTGCGGCGCCGGCACGTAGCTGAGCGTCAGGTAGTGGTGCAGCGCCTCGAAGTTGAGCTCCCGCTTCACCCCACCCGCGATCAGGCCTTTCAGCTCCGACGCGAACATCAGCCGCCGTCCCTCGACGGCGAAATGGAGCGGCTTGATGCCGAGCCGGTCGCGCCCGAGGACCAGCCGCCGGGAGCGCTGGTCCCACAGGGCGAACGCGAACATACCGCGCAGGTAGCGGACGAAGTCGACTCCGTGCTCCTCGTAGAGATGCACCAGCACCTCGACGTCGCTGCCCGTCCGGAAGAGGTGCCCCCGCGCGCGGAGACGCGCGGCCAGCTCGCGATAGTTGTAGATCTCGCCGTTGCACACGACGCTCACCGAGCCGTCCTCGTTGCTGATCGGCTGCTTTCCCCCGGCGAGATCGATGATCGCCAGGCGCCGCATCCCCATCACGAGCGGCCCGGATGCGATCAGGCCCGCATCATCGGGTCCGCGGTGGTAAAGCGCGTCGCACATGGCCGCCGCGCTGGCGCGGGCCGCGGGGCTGACGTTGCGCCCATCAAGATTGAGCTGTCCGGCAATGCCACACATGTGAATCTCCCCTCGATTCAAGCTGCTGCTGCGAAGCGCCAGCGACGAAGAAACTGCACGCCACGGTGAAGGTAGTCGTACGCACCCGAGAGCTTGCGGGCGAAGTCCGCGAGCGTGTCGTCGCGGGCGATGAACGTTCGCGGCACGGCGAGCGGATCGCTCGCCAGGGTGACCGGGCCGGGATACGTGGAGCAGGCAAGACGGTACCCGGCCAGCCGGACCGCGTCGCGCACGCGCGCGTTCATG
>VBLA01000218.1 GCA_005879245.1 Deltaproteobacteria bacterium | reverse complement strand
GCGTCGCTGAAGGAGAAGGCGGCGACCAAGGTCACCGTCGAGGGTGAGAAGGTCAGCCAGGGCGGGACGCAGGGCCTGGTCGTCGAGGCGGTGAAGTAATCCGGCGCTAGAGGAAGACGTGCAGTTCCAGCCAGAGCTCGTCGTGATTCTGGTCTGGCTGGTTCGCCACGCTGTTGTTGATCCGGTATTGGATCCGGGGCTGCAGCACGTGGTTGATGAAGGGCTCCGCGCCGATCGTATAGCGCGTCTGGTCCTGAGCCTGTGAGACCTTCACGAACTCGAAGGTCCCGCGCAGATTGAGCCAGTCGAAGAGGAGATAGTCGAGCTCGGAGTAGGCGGCGTACTGATCGCGCTTGCCGACGCTCGCGACCGTGCGGTCCCAGATCGGATCGAACTCGGCGAGGTACGTGAGCGCCCCGAGGTTGGAGCCAAGGTAGAAGGAGGCAACGTCGCGTTTATCCGTCTGACGGGCGAACGACGCGCCGGCGAGGACGTTCCGTACGACGGGCACGTCCTCGAAGACACCGTAGCCGTTCACCGTCGCGGACACGTCCTTGTCGCCGGACGTACCGTTCGTGATCGTGGTCCCGAGGTAGAAGGGGCCCGGCTGTGTGCCGAACTCGGCGCCCGTGTCCGGGTTCTGGAACGTGTATCCGCTGCGGGCGCGGACGTAGGCCTGGTCGTCCTGGACGCGCAGGCCGAAGGTGGGGAACATCCGGCCCACCTTGATGTACGAGTCCCACGGGAGGAACCCCTTCAGCAGGGCGAACGCCTCCCGGTTGTTGGCACCGCCCGTGAACTCCTCGTCGGCATAGAGGGTCACGAGGTCGGGCCAGAGGTCGATCTGTCCATAACCAAGGAACTCGAACACCGTGGTGTCGTTCGAAAGGACCTCGGGGCGGAAGGCCTGGTTTCTCTCGACCTCCCCCTGCTTGTTGATATGCCCCCCGAAGGTGGTCGTGTTCCGGACCCGGAGGTCGGAGCCGATGGACAGGTAGGAATTGACCTCGCCGTCGAAGGCCTTCACGCCCAACGGGATGGGCAGCAGGTCGAGATCCTGGAGGATGTCCTTGGCGTGGATGTGGGCGAAGGGCGTTCGCTTCCCACCGCCGGTCTGGTTCGTGTGGCAGGCACTGCACTTGGCCCCGGTACGCACCATGAGGTACGGCTCGGCGCGTGCCAACACCGGCAAGAGGATCACGACCACGGCGGCGAGGAACCGGATCAGTTGGCCTGGGCGCACTCGGTGATCCACTGGCGGATGGCCGAGATGTCGTCTGCCGACAGACACTGCGCGCCGTTCAGCGGAGAGCCCGGACAGCCCTGCGGCATCGGAATGCCTGCGATACCCGGTGTGGCCTCGATCTTCTGGACGAGGTAGCTGTCGTCCGGCTTGCCGGGCTTGATCCGGTAGAGACGCGGGATTTCCGTCGACTTGACGCCTACGGACGAGGCGACCGTGTGCCCCGCGCTCAGGTCCTGCCCCTGCGCCGGCACGGCTCCCGCGTGGCAACCGGCAAGGGCGCAGGAGCGGTTGAGGATCGGTTGGACGTTGGTCGACAGGAGCACGGTCGGCGTCGCCGGCGGTTTGCATGCGCACGGATTTCCTCCTCCACCACTACCCCCCCCGCTGCCTGCGCATCCTATGAAGGTGCTCGCGACCGCGACGAGCGCGATCCCGGCCACGCGGAGCGTCCGCATCCACTCTCCATCAAGTTAGGAAGCCTACCGGATTCAGAGGCCTTGAGGCCCGGCTGGAGCCCGGCTCAGTGACCCGTCTCGAGCGCGGCCTTCAATGCCGCGAGGTGATTCAGCTCATCCGCGAGCCGCTTGAGACTGTCGAGGACGCGGTTCACCTCACCCTGCGCCCATTCGAGCTCTTGGGGACTCACCTTGGCGAGGGCGCTGCGCAGCTGATCATAGACGGCGACGAGGCCATCGACACCCGAGAGCCCGGATTCCGTGATGCGCCGGTTGATCTCGCGGGTGAAATTGATGATTTGATCCGTCTGGCGCACCATCTCTTCCATCCCTCACCTCCACCGTCGTGGATAGCATCCGGCCCCGCGACTCACAACACGCGGTAGGCGTCGGGATGGCGACGATCGCAGGCTACCTTGCCGTGCTCTCTCACGTGCCCGTCGGCGCTGACCGGGTTGCGCTCTGGCGTGTGGCGGACCTCGAGCGGCACATCGACCGGGCCGCGCTGCTCGGCGCGGAGAATCCACCGGAGCCGCCCTACTGGGCGCACCTCTGGAGCGGCGCCGCCGTGCTGGCGGAGGCGATGCCGGAGGGCGCACGGACGGTGCTCGAGCTCGGCTGCGGACTCGGCCTGCCGGGCTTGGTGGCCGCCCGCCGCGGCGCACGCGTGACGTTCGTCGACCGGGCGCCCGCGGCGCTCGCCTTCGTGCGCGAGAGCGCGGTCGCGAACGGGCTCGTCGCCGTGTATCTGCTGGCAGCCGACTGCACCACACCCGCGGTGGCGGCGCAGTTCGACCTCATCCTCGCGGCGGAGCTCCTCTACGACCGACGCGCCTTCGGTGATCTCGCCCGCGCCGTCGGCCGGTCTCTCGCCCCAGGAGGTCGGGCGCTCTTCGCCGACGCTGGACGGATCGACACGCGGGCATTCTACGACGCGCTCGGCGTCAACGGCCTCACCTGGCGAGCGACAGGTCACGCCGTGCGCGAGGAGAACCTCCCCCTCACCGTCCACCTAGTCGAGATCACTCACCCCCAGCGATGAGCGCGCCGGCTCTAGAGCCCGTACTTCTCGATCTTCCGGTACAGACGTTGCCGGTCGATCCCGAGTAGGCGAGCGGCCTCCTTCTTGTTGCCCTCGCTCTTGCGCAGCGCGGCCGTGATCAGCCGCCGTTCCATGTCGCCCAGGGTGGAAAGCTCGGTGCCGTCGCCAGCGCCGGCGTCGGGGGGAGTCCAGCCGGCCACCGCGGGCGGAAGGTCCTCGAGCGTGATCGTCTCGGCCGTCGAGAGCGCGAAGGCTCGCTCGATCAGGTTCTGGAGCTCGCGGACGTTGCCAGGCCAGGTGTACGCGGTGAGTCGCTCGAGCGCCTCCGCCGTCACCCGCTTGGGCGACACCCGGTACTGGCGGCTGAAGCTCTGCAGGAAGTGCTCGACCAGGTTCGGGATGTCCTCGGGGTGCGCGCGGAGCGGAGGCATCTCGATGTGGACCACGTTCAGTCGGTAGAAGAGGTCGGCCCGGAAGCGCCCGCCGCGCACCTCGGCCTCGAGGTCGCGGTTGGTGGCTGCGATCAGACGCACGTCGACCGGTACCGGCACGCTCGCCCCGAGGGGCGTCACCTCGCGCTCCTGCACGGCGCGCAGGAACTTCGGCTGGAGCGAGAGCGGAATCTCCGATACCTCGTCGAGGAACAGGGTCCCGCCGTGTGCCGCCCGGAACACCCCGTCGTGGTCCGCGACCGCCCCCGTGAACGCTCCGCGTCGATGACCGAAGAGCTGGCTGTCGAGGAGCGTCTCGGAGAGACCCGCGCAGTTGATGGCGATGAAGGGATGCTCGGCGAGGGGCCCGCGCTGGTGGATTGTGCGGGCGACCAGCTCCTTGCCGGTGCCGCTCTCGCCGCTCACCAGCACGGTGCTCTTGTTCCCCTTGACGGCCTCGATGACGCGGTAGACCCCCTGCAAGGCGCGGCTCCCGCCGATCAGCTCGCCCACCCCGCGGAGGCGTCCCACCTCCTCGCGCAGCCGTGTGTTCTCGCGGCGCAGGGCATCCACCTTCAGCACGCGCTCGACGGTGACCAGGATCTCCTGCGGGCGGGCGTCCTTGATGAGGTAGTCCGCCGCGCCGAGCTTCATCGCTTCGACGGCGCTTTCGATCGTGCCATAGCCGGTCAGGACGACGACCGCGGGAGACGGCTCGCGCTCGTGGAGGACGCGCAAGAGCTGCATGCCGTCCATCACCGGCATTTTCAGGTCCGTCAGGACCACGTCGAATGGGCGCTGGCCGAGCCGGGCGAGCGCCGCCTCGCCGTGCGGCGCATGTTCCACCGTGTGGCCCGCGCGCTCGAGGTTCTTGGTGAGCGTGCGCGCCATGTTGGCCTCGTCCTCCACGAGGAGGATGCGCGCACCCATCGTGCCGTCAGGTCTCGACCACCACGTCGGTGTGGCAGGGGCAGGGGAGATCGATCGTGAACGTGGTACCCACGCCCACCTCGCTCGCGACCCGGATCTCACCGCGGTAGCGGCGGAGGATCGAATGCACCACCGAGAGACCGAGGCCCGTTCCCTGGCCGGGCGCCTTGGTCGTGTAGAAGGGGTCGAAGATGTCCTGCAGGTGCTCGGGCGGGATGCCGACGCCCGTGTCCCGGACCTCGAGGCGGATGCGATTGTCGGGAGCTACGCCCGTGCGGAGCTCGAGCTCCCCGCCCTGGGGCATCGCCTGCACGGCGTTGGTGATGAGGTTCAGGAGGATCTGGCGCATCGCATTGGCGTTCGCGAGACAGGGCGCGATGGGATCGAGCGACGTGCGCACCCGCACGCCGTTGTCCAGGAGGTACTTCTGCATGAGCTGGAGCGTGCGCGTGAGGAACTCGTTCACGTCGACGGGCTCGAGCTCCGCGCCAGACTCCCGGGAGAACTCGAGCAAATTCTTGATGATCGCCTGCGCACGGCCGATCTCCTCTTCGGCGATGCGCAGGTCCTCGACGACCTCGGGGTTCGTCGTGTCGATGATCTGACCCAGGTCGTAGAGCGCGTTCATCACGATCGCGAGCGGGTTGCGGAGCTCGTGAGCGATGCCGGCGGCGAGCTGGCCGATGGCTGCCATCTTCTCGGACTGGATGAGCTGGCTCTCGAGTCGTTTCCTGTCCGAGATGTCGACGCAGATGAGCTGGACCCAACGACGGTGCCCGTACTCGATGTACCCGGCGTTGGCGAACACCGGAACCGCCTCCCCGCGGCGGGTGAGGAGGTGGAGGTCGTCGCGGCTCGCGTGGCCCCGCTCGATCGCCGTCCGCCAGAGCGCCTCGGCGCGCGGCCGCTCACGCGCGGGGTGAAGCTCCCGGAGGGGAAGCCCCGCGAGCTCCGCGCGCGTATAGCCGAGCAGCCGCTCGGCGACGTGATTCCCGTCGAGCACGGCGCCGTTCGCATCCACCCAGAGGATGCAGGCCGGCGCCCGGTCGATGGCGCGGCGATAGCTCGCCTCCTGCTCGAGGAGCTCCTCCTCCCGTCCCTGCACGAAGAAGTCGGTGATGTGGAGGATGCGCTCCTGGAACTCCTGGGCAAGCAGCCGCACGAGAGGCGCTGCTCGCTCGCCGTCGTGGGCGTATTCGCGCTCGAGCGCCTCCGCGAGGAGCTGCGTGAAGCGCATCTGCACCGCAAGGAATCGGGACGCAGGGAAACGCGCGATGAAGCCCCGGCGCGTGTGGGCGCTCAGGTAGCGGTAGGTCTCCACGTCGCGCGGGTTGGCCACGTGTCGGGCCCAGCGGGCCACGGCCGCCGTCTGATCGGCCTTGATGCGCGGCCAGTCGCTTTGCGGGATCCCGAGCGCAGGACCGATTTCCCCCAGCCAGCGGTCGATGATCGCGGGGGTGGCAGCGTTCATGAAGGTCGCCAGGGACTGGCGCAGAACACCATGGTCGGGCGAGACTTGCGCCAGGCGGGCACCGCGCAGATAGCCCGCAATGCGCTCCAGATGGGGCGTCAGTGCGGCATCGAGCAGCGCGTCATCGAGCGGCGTGCTCACGCCCGGCGCTTAGCAGCTTCGTCTAGCCCATGGAAGCCGCAACCGGGCCCGCAACCTGCGCCCTGATCGCGTGTTGCAGGGCCCATGCCGGCTTCCGCGGTCAGCTGGGAAGTGCCGGTCCGTTCCTCTACAATCGGACCACGCATGGCTTCTGCCGGCGTGCGTGGGAACGTGCGTGGGAAGGTGATGCAAATGCGGACCGCGCCGGGGGATCCCGCGCTTGCTGCCGCGGCCCGTGCCGACGCAGTCGCGCGCGCCGCTGCAGATCCCGACGTCGCCCTGATGCTGCGCCTCCAGGCGGGCGACGAATCGGTCTTTCAGGAACTCTTCCGGAAGTTCGCTCCCCGCGTGCTCCAGCTTGCTCGGCGCTTCGTCGGAAGCGATGCACAGGCCGAGGAGCTGACGCAGGACGTCTTCGTCCAGATCTTCCGCTTCCGCAACCGCTACAAACCCCAGAGCCGCCTCACGACCTGGGTGTTCACCATCGCCACCAACCTCTGCCTGAACGAGCTCCGGAGGCCAGAGCGGCATCTGCGGGTGGACCTGTGGGAGCGCCGCGACGGCGAGGACCACCCGGAGGGGCCACCCCTCCCCGATCCGGCGGCCGTGACGCCCGAGGAGGGGGCTGCGACGCGCGAGCTCGCCGACCAGCTCCGGGAGGCGGTGGCCGCGCTGCCGCCGAAGCAGCGCATGGCCCTCCTCCTCTCGCGCGTCGACGGCCTCGCCTACCGCGACGTCGGCGAGGCGATGGGCTGCAGCGAGGGAGCGGTGAAGGCACTGCTCTTCCGCGCCACACAGACGCTCAAGCAGAGCTTGCGGGACTTCCTGTAACGAGGGGTTCGATCATGCGATGTGGACAAGCACAGCGGCTCATGACCTCGGCGGTGGACGACGAGTTGGGACCGCGGCGGCGTCGGGCCCTCGACCATCACCTGGCGGCCTGTGATGCGTGCCGCCGGGAGATCGCGGCGACCGGGACGGTGCTCGACGCGGTGGCCCGGCTGCCCGCCGAGGTGCTGGTGTCCGCCCGCCTCGAGCAGGCGACGCTCCGCCGCCTGCGGATCACGGCCAGCGAGGGGGGGAGCAGGCACGAGCGTGTGCCCTGGTGGCGAAGCGCTTCGCTCCCGGCGCTGGCGCTCGCCGCGGCGGCGGTGCTCGCCCTCGCAGTCGGTCTCCGGCAATTCGACGTCATGTCACCCGGCCCGGCCAACCTCGCCCCCGGGTCGGCAGCGAAGCGGGGCGGCCAAGCCCCACCGCAGCATCGGGTACCGTCCGAAGCCACACCCGCACGTGTCGCCCGCCAAGCGCGGCCGACCGTCGGCGAGCCTCCGAGGGAACCACCGGCGGAGCTCGCCAGCGCACCCGACCTGTTCATGGACCTGCCGATTCTCCGTCACATGGAGAAGCTCGAGCACTTCGACGCGATCCGCACGACGACCCTGGCGCTTCTGCTCCTCCTTCTCCCCCTCGTCGCGACGCCGGCGGGGGCTCAGGGCTGGCGAGCGTGGGATCAGCTCAGTCCGGAGGAGCAACGCCGCGCGTGGGACAACTATCAGCGCTACCAGCAGCTCCCCCAGCAGCGACAGCGGATGATCGAGCGGCGCTACCAGCAGTTCCAGACCCTACCGCCCCAAGAGCAACAGCGGCTGCGGCAGAACTACGAAGCCTACCGGGGGCTCGACCCCGGTGCGCGTCGCGAGTTCACGGAGAAGTACCGTCGCTGGAAATCCGACCGCCACTGAGGCGGCGGTCGCGTGCGAGCTACGGCACGACGACGAGCTGCCCCGCGACGTGAGCCGGGTGGAGCTGGCAGCTGATCGGGAACACCCCCGCCTTGTCGGCCGTGAACTCGACCGTCTTCGGCTCCCCGCGATTCACCACTTCCTGGACGTTGTAGGCCGGGATCGCGAAGCCGTGCTGGGCCGGCTCGGAAGGGACGTTGTTCACGAGCTTCACGGTGACCTTCGCCCCTTTCGGCACGGTGATCGTGCCGGGGAGCCACATCTTCGTCCCCTCGTACTCCACGTTGACCATGGTCACCGTCATAGCGGCCGGCTCCGCGGCGGAGGCGGAAGGGATCGAGGTTGCGATCAGGCTCAAGGCCACGGGCAACATGGTCACGAGGCGGCGCATGGGTTTCCTCCTTCGACGCAGGTTGGAGATTCCTTCCCAAGCACAGCCGCCGGGTGAGTGCAACGTTGAGCCGCGGCCGCTCGCTGCTATGATCGCGGCCGGATGCGTCGCGAGGGAACCTTTCACCTCCAGGCGGACTTCACGCCGCAGGGTGACCAGCCGCGGGCGATCGCCGCGCTCAGCGCGGGCCTGGAGGCCGGGCAGGCCCACCAGGTCCTGCTCGGTGTCACCGGGAGCGGCAAGACCTTCACCGTCGCGCACGTGATCGAGACCCTGAACGTGCCGACGCTCGTGATCGCCCCCAACAAGACCCTCGCCGCGCAGCTCTACAGCGAGTTCCGGACCCTCTTTCCGGACAACGCCGTCCGCTACTTCGTGAGCTACTACGACTACTACCAACCCGAAGCGTACGTCCCCTCGACCGACACGTACATCGAGAAGGACGCCTCCATCAACGACGAGATCGACAAGATGCGCCACGCCGCCACCAAGGCGCTCCTCGAGCGGAACGACGTCATCGTCGTCGCGAGCGTGTCGTGCATCTACGGACTCGGCTCCCCCACGAGCTACTTCGACATGCTGGTCTTCCTCGACCGGGGGGCCGCCGTCGAGCGGGACGTCATGCTGCGCAAGCTGGTCGACATGCAGTACCAGCGCAGCGACTACGACTTCCACCGGGGTACGTTCCGGGTGCGGGGCGACGTCGTCGAGGTCTTCCCCGCCTACGAGGAAGCCAAGGCAATTCGGGTCGAGCTGTTCGGCGACACCGTCGAGAACCTCTGCGAGATCGATCCGCTGCGCGGCAGGGTCCTCCGCAAGCTCGAACGGGTGGCGATCTACCCCGCCAGCCACTACGTCGCGAACGAGGAGGTCATGAAGCGCGCCGTCGAGACCGTACGGAGCGAGCTCGAAGAGCGGCTCGGCGTGCTGCGCGTGGAGCAGAAGCTGCTCGAGGCACAGCGCCTCGAGCAGCGGACTCGCTACGACC
>VBLA01000217.1 GCA_005879245.1 Deltaproteobacteria bacterium | reverse complement strand
ACGTTGTAGTGCCAGAAGTGGAGGCTCCGGTCGGGATGGGGATCGTCGCGGTAGAAGGGACCGATCCTCCGGCTCGGGCTGCCGCCCGGGGGTCCGGGGGGCTCGAGCTTCACGACCTCGGCGCCCATGCCGGCGAGCAGACGGCCCGCGAGGTCACCGCTCTCGTCCGTCACCTCGAGCACGCGGAGGTCGGCGAGACCACCCGTCACGCGAGCACTCCGCCCTCGGCGAGCGCCGCGATCTCGGCGTCGGCGAGACCGAGCAGGTCCCGGAGGACGGCGTGCGTGTCCTCGCCGATGCACGGCGGTCCCCGGCGAATGGCGCCCCCGGGATGAACGTCGCCGTCCGAGAGCCGGAAGGGCGGGCGCTCGAACGGCCATTCGCCGGTCTCCGCGTGGCGGAGAGGGACGAAGTAGCCGCGCGCCCGGAGCTGCGGGTCCCGGTCGACGCGGTCGCGCGCGTCCTGCACCGCGGCTGCCGGCACGCCCGCGGCCGCGACCCGGTCTGCGACCTCGTAGCGCTCCTGCGACGCGGTCCAATTCGCGATGCGCTCGTCGAGCTCGTCCTCGTGCGCCTGCCGCCCCCCGACGTCGTCGAAGCGTGGGTCGCGGGCCCACTCCGGGTCGTCCATCGCGGCGCGGAGCCGGCGCCAGTCGTCGTCGTCCCGGCAGACGATCGCCACCCACTGCTGGATGCCGGCGCATCGATACACGCTGTGCGGCGCCATCGGGGGGGCGGCGCTGCGATTTCCGGGTGGCGTGTCCGGACGTCGATAGGAGCGCCCGTTCGCCTGCCGGTCGAGCGCGGCAGGACCGGCGAGCGGGATGCCGGGCTCGATCTGCGAGACGTCGATGTGCTGCCCTTCGCCCGTGAGGCTCCGGTGATGCAGCCCGAGTAGGATGGCACACGCGCCGAGATAGCCTCCCATGTGGTCGAGGTAGGAGAACGACCAGCCCGCCGGCCGCCGGCCCGGCAGCCCGAGCATGTAGGTGAGCCCGGTGAGCGCCTGCGCCGTCGGCCCGAGTGTCA
Source organism: Deltaproteobacteria bacterium (assembly GCA_005879245.1). Lineage (GTDB taxonomy): Bacteria > Desulfobacterota > Binatia > DP-6 > DP-6 > DP-23. The sequence goes on along the minus strand of VBLA01000217.1, from coordinate 7,240 downwards.
CGTGGGCCGCGTCCCGCCCACGGTGGCCGAGGCCAGACATGCTCACGTAGACGAGGTCGGGCTTCAAGCGGCGGAGCTCCTCGTAGGGTAGGCCCATCCGGACGAGCGCACCGGAGGAGAAGCTCTCGGTCAGCACGTCGGCCCGCGTGATGAGGCGACGGAGGAGGTCGAGGCCACGCGGGTCCTTCAGATTGAGCGCGACGCTTCGCTTTCCGCCCGTGTTGTACTTGAAGAAGATGCCGCCGCGGTTGAAGCCCTTGTCGGGCGTGGCGACGGCCGCGAGCCCGGGCTCCTTCGGCAGCGGGTCGCCGGGCAGCGGCACGAAGGGCGGCATCAGCCGCACCGGATCCGGGCGCGACCGCGATTCCACCCGGATCACCTCGGCCCCCATGGCGCCGCAGAGCGCGGTCGCCTGCGCGCCGTAGCCGAGGCGGGTGAGGTCGACGATACGGGTTCCGGCCAGCGGGCCCTCGCGGATGGCGGCCATGCGCGACTCAGGGCGCCTCAGCCAGCACTTCCCGCAGGACGTCCGCTTCCACCGGCTTCACGAGATGTCGATCGAAGCCCGCCTCGTGCGAGCGGTGCCGATCCTCCGCCTGGCCGTATCCGGAGACGGCGATGATGCGACAGTGGGCCAGGTCCGGTGCCGCGCGCAGGACCCGCGCCACCGCGTATCCATCCATCCCGGGCAACCCGATGTCGAGCAGGATGACGTCCGGCGCGAAGCTGCGCGCGATCTCGATCGCTTCCGGTCCGGTGTGCGCGACGCGCACGTCGTGGCCCTCGATCTCGAGGAGAAGCGACGAGCTCTCGGCCGTGTCGAGGTTGTCATCCACCACCAGCACCCGCCGGGACCCTGGCGACGCGAGAGGTGACCCGCCCAGCCGAAGGCGCGGGATGTTCCGCGGTCGGTCCGCGGCCGGGGGGACGGGAAGCGAGACCGTGAACACGCTCCCCCGACCCGGCCCTTCGCTCTCCGCCCGGACGCGCCCTCCGTGCCGCTCGACCAGGCTCCGCACGACGGTGAGGCCGATGCCGAGGCCGCTCTCCGCTCGGTCGAGCGTGCCATCACCCTGGCTGAAGAGGTCGAAGGCGTGCGCGAGCACGTCGGGGGACATGCCGATGCCGGTGTCCCGCACCTCCAGCACCAGCTCGTCGCCCGTACGCTCGGCGGTCAGCCACACGTGACCGCCCTCCTCGGTGTACTTCGCGGCGTTGTCGAGCAGGTTCGCGACGACCTCTGCGAGGCGCGTGGGATCGGCTTCCAGCCAGACCGTTTCCGGTGGCAGGGAGATCTCGAGATCTTGCCGCCGCGACACGAAGGTTGACCGGGTCGTCTCCACCGCGCTCGTCACGATGGTCTCCAGCTCGACCCGCTCCCTCCGGAGGGTGATCTTCCCCGACGTGATGCGGGAGACGTCGAGGAGGTCGTCGACCAGGCGGACCATGTGGCGGACCTGCCGCTGGATGAGATCGCGGGCGTGCTCCACGATGGCCGTGTCGGCCGAGCGGCGCTGCAGGAGCTCGAGCGCGTTGCACATGGGAGCGAGGGGGTTCCGCAGCTCGTGCGCCAGCATCGCCAGGAACTCGTCCTTGCGGCGATCGGCCGCGGCGAGCTGCTGCGCGCGCTGGCGCAGCTCGTCCTCGAGGCGCTTCCGCTCGGTGATGTCCATCCCCACACCGATCATGCGGACCGGCCGGCCGCCCGCGTCGGGGAGCACCCGTCCCTTCCCCGCCATCCAGCGGACGGCGCCGTCGGGCGCGAGCGTACGGAACTCGATGTCGAGTCCGGTGCGGTTCTCGACGGCGCGGGCATTCGCCTGGTCGACGGCGGTCCGGTCCTCGGGATGGACGAGGTCGCGGAAGGCAGCGAAGGTTCCTCCGAAGCTGCCGGGAGCGAGCCCGTGGATGGGCTCGAGGTTCTCGGACCACCGGAGCGCTCCGCTCGTGAGGTCCCAGTCCCAGACGCCCATGCGGCCGGCCTCGAGGGCGAGCCGCAACCCTTCCTCGCTCAGCTCGAGCTGTGCGTAGTCCCGGCGGCGGCGGCTCTCGGCGACGTCGCGCTCCGTGATCGCGGCGCCCAGGAGGAGGCCAGTGACCGCCACGACCGCCATGAAGAGCTGCAGCATGACGAGGCTCGCCTCGGCGCCTTCCATCACGAATGGCCCCGAGCCGTTCACCCTGCTCCAGATCGCAAGACCCGAAGCGATAAAGGTCACCGTGGCAGTCCCGCGCTGTCCCAGGCGGAGCGCCGCCCAGATGACGAACGGAAAGACCGTGTACTGCAAGGGATACCCGTCGAGTCCGAGCCCGAGCCAGCCGGCAAACACCACGAGGCTCACGGCGACGAGCGTCCCGCTCAGGGCGGCGGCCTCCACGACGTGCCACCGGTCCCAACGGAGCGGCGATGCGCTCGTGCACACGAGCAGCAGCGGGGCCATGACGAGGTTCCCCATCGCGTCCCCGATCCACCAGTTCCACCAGAGCGATCGAAAGGCCCACCAGGGCTGGACGCCGCCGAGGCAGAGGCTCGTCACGCCGATCGTGGCACTCACCATGGTGCTGACCCCGGCGGCGAAGACGATCAGGCCGAGGACGTCGCGCAGCCGTTCGAGCGAGCTCCGGAAGCCCAGCCGCCGGAGCAACCACCCGCCGACCAGTGCCTCGAGCGTGTTGCCGGCGGCGATCGCGGCCGCCGTGCCGAGGGGCTCGTGCACCGTCAGGTTGGCGAGCAAAGCCCCGAGGGCGATGGCCGGCCACACGGAAGGACCCAGCACAACGACCGCCGCGAGCGCGATCCCCGTCGCCGGCCAGACCGTCGTCACTTGCTCGGCGACGAAGGCCATCGTCAGCCCGAGCTTGGCCGCACCGAAGTAGACGGCGGCAAGTGCGAGGCCCAACACCAGGCGAGACGCCGAGCGATATCTCACGGGCTCATCAGCCACGTGCCGCTCTAGAGGCGTTCCCTACCAGGGTCCGCGACCGGCCGGCAAGTCGCCGCCGGAAGCGCCTACGTAGAAGTCCGGCCGCACGTCGTCCTCGTGTCTTACCCCGTCGATCCCCACCTCGGTGGCGAGGAGCTGCCCACAGCCTGGACAGACGTACTCGCAGAGCACGACGGCCCCGGCCGCGCGGAACGGGGCCCACACACCCGCCCGCTCGCCGTACTCGGTGGTGCCGAGCGTGGAGTGTGCCACGCCCGCGCCGGTCCTCCAGCCCGCCGGTGCGAGCGCGAGCCCCGCGCCACAGCCGGCGCAGCGCGCGACGAGCTGCCCCCGCACGCGCACCACCTCGACCGCGAGCGAGAGCCGGCCGATGGGGGCCGCCGAGCGCGGCGGATCGGGCACACGCTCCGGGAAGCGGGCGCGCGCCCGGCGCGCGGCACGGATGGCGTCGCGAGCGGTCGCGGTGGCGGCGACGTCGACCGCGCGTCCCCCGTCGGTCACGACGACCCCGTAGACGCTCCGTGCCGTCGCCGGGGTGACGTATCCGTCGCGCAGGTCGCCGAGCACCCGGTCCGGGTCGCGCTCGAGTGGGTCACCGAAGCCGCTGCCACTCGCGTTGGCGAAGCGGAAGACCTCCCCCTGCCGGAGCCGGATGCCCGCGGCATTGAGCCCGACGCCAACCACTAGCCGCCGAAGAGTCCGGGCAGCGGGACCGCCTTCCGCATGCCGAGGGTCGTCCCTTCCAGGCCGTCCGTGCCGTGGAGCACGAAGGCCGCGTCAACACTCGCGCCGCCCCGGAAGCGGCCCGCACCGCCGGCATCGGGTCGCAGGCGCTTGTAGAGGTAGAGCACGGGGTAGGTCTGCTCGACCGTCTCGACGTCGGGGTAGACGAGCCCCGGTCCCCCGTAGTCGCTCCCCGTCATGTCGATCCCGTCGCGATCGGAGCAGGCCCCCGCCCCGACCGCGTTCCCGTCCATCACGAGGAACGTCTCGGCCGTGCCGTCGTGCGTCCGTCCGTGCCACGACGAGAGCCCCATGCCCGTCGTGCCGCCCGGCGCGGTGATGCGCCGCTGGCGGGACGCGAGGCCGCCTCGCGGGAGCGCGCAGGCGAGCGCCTTCTTGAGGCAGGTCTCGCCCAGCTCCATGGCGAGGAGGGCGACGTGCATGTGCGCCGCGGCCACCGGCGCGGGCGGGCGCGCGTTCACGATCGAGCCCTCGGGTGCGACGACCCGCACCGGGGCGAGGACGCCGTCGGTGAAGGGAACGTCGGCGGCGAGGAGCTGGTGGAGGCGGACGACCAGCTCCGAGCGGACGATGTGCGGCTTCGAGTTGAAGAAGTAGGGACACTGCGGGCTCGAGCCCGTGTAGTCGAACTCGAGCATCCCATCACCGACGCGGAGCCGGCAGCGCACGAGGAAGGCCTCGTCGTCGAACTCGGCCCACCCTTGCTCGACGTACTCACCCGTCGGCAGCTCGCGGATGCGGCGGCGCACCACCCGTGCCGAGAGTCCGCGGATCTCGCGCAGCGCCTGGCGGAACGCCGGCGGACCCACCTCCGCCTCGAGCTCGCACACCTTCTCGGAGGCGACGTGCGTGCCGGCCACGAGGCTCCGGAGATCCATCTCCACCGTCTCGCGCTGGCGGACGTTGTTCAGGATCAGGTTCCAGACGTCATCGACCGGCTCCCCGGCCCGGAGAATCCGCGTCGGCGGGACACGGACACCTTCCTGGTAGCACTCGCGGGCGTTGGGGGCGAAGCCCCCGGGCACGAGGCCGCCCATGTCGATCATGTGCCCCGACGTGCTCGCCCAGCCGATGCGGGTCCGGTTTCGGAATATCGGCCGCATCACCACCACGTCCTGCAGGTGGAGCCCACCGCCATCGTGGGGGTCGTTGGCGAGGAACACATCGCCCGGCACGATCCGCCCGGCGAAGCGCTCGCGGACGACCGCGATCGCATCCGCCGAGACGCCGAAGTGGAAGGGAACCGTGGCGGCGGTGGCGACGATGTGCCCATCGGCGTCGTAGAGCATGCAGGAGAAGTCCCGCGCCTCGCTCACCACGGGCGACACGGCGGTCTTGACGATCGCCGCCGACATCTCCTGGGTCAGGTACTGGAGACGGTTCCGGACCACCTCGAGCGTGATCGGGTCAAGCATGCCCGGCCTCGATGACGACGCTCCCGAGGCCGTCGACCGCCGCCCGGTCGCCGGAGGGCACGAGGATCGTCGTGTCGCGCCGCTCGACGAGCGCCGGCCCGACGATCGCCATGCCGGCGAGGAGGCGCTCGCCATCGTAGACGGGCACCGGCGCCCGCCCCGCGGCGCCCGGCAGCCACGCCACGCGCGCCCCGCGGCGCGCCGGCGTCGGATCGGGAGGCCCGAGGCCAGCCGACGCCGTCGCGCGCGGCGCGATGCGGCCGATGCCGATCACCCGGCAGTTGACGAGGTCGATCCCCGCGCCCGTCGCGAGCGCGCCGCGCCCGTAGAGCTCGGCGTACCGCGCACGGAACGCATCGCCGAGACCCTCGACGGTCGGGCGATCGCGGGACCCGAGCGGCACCGTGACCTCCCACGTCTGCCGGTGAAAACGGAGGTCCACCTCGGGGACGAGCGTCACGTGCGCCGCGTCCACGCCCTCCGTGCGCATCGCCTGCCTCACCTCTGCCTCGAGCGCCGCGAAGGCCGCCGCGAGCGCGTCGAGCTCCACCGGAAGCGGACGGAAGAGCGTGCGGACGGCCTCGCGACGCACGTCGGCCGTCGCCGCGCCGTAGGCGGAGAAGACGGCGGAGAGACCGGGGACGAGGTGAAGCGGCGCGGGTCGAGCCCGCGCTCGACCAGCAGCCCCTTCACGGCGAGCGTCATCTGCTCGTGCGAGAGCCGGTAGACGCCCCGCGCCCTCCCCTCGGCATCGAGGCCGACGGCACGGCCGAGCCGCCCGAGCGCCGCCACCGCACTCTCGCCGTCGAGCACGAGGCGACCGCCGAGGAAGTTCCCCGGGTCGAGGAGCCCGAGCGCGACGAGGGCGTCGGTGACCGCCGGCTCCTGCCCGCCGCGCCCGTAGCAGGCCGGTCCCGGATCCGCGCCGGCGCTCCGCGGTCCGACCCGCAGCATGCCGCGCGCGTCCTGCCAGGCGATGCTGCCCCCACCCGCCCCGACGGAGCTGACCGCCACCATCGGCATCGCCGTCGCGAGGCCGAAGACCTCCGCGCGCACGCGGCGCTCCGGCTCGCCGCGGTGGATCACGGCGACGTCGAAGCTCGTGCCTCCCATGTCGGCGGTGATGACGTCACCCAATCGCGCGGCCTGCGCGAGCGCGCGCGCCGCCGCCACACCCGCCACCGGCCCCGACTGCGCCAGCACGACGGGCCGGGCGCGCGCCTCGGCCGGCCCGAAGGTCCCGCCGCTCGACTGCATCACGGCCACCGGGACGCGGAGCCCCGCCGCGTTCAACCGCCCCTCCACCGCGTCGAAGAACGCCGAGCCGGCGCGCGATGTGTAGGCGTTCAGCACGGTCGCCGTCATGCGCTCGTACTCGCGGATGACCGGGAAGAGCTCCGCGGAGCACGACACCTGGAGCGCGGGGTACCGCTCGGCGGCGAGGGCGGCCACGCGCCGCTCGTGGACCGGATTCCGGAACGACCAGAGGAGACAGACGGCGAGCGCCTCGACGCCCTCTTCGCCGACGAGACGGTCGAGCGCCGCCGCGACCTCGGCCTCGTCGAGGGGCACGAGAATCCGACCGTCACGATCGATCCGCTCCCGCACCGGCGCGACGCGCCGCCGGGGGACGAGCGTCGGGAGCGGATGGCTCATGCCCTCGATACCGAGCCGGTGACCGCGCGCCATCGTCCAGAGGTCCGTGAAGCCGCGGGTCACGAGGAGCCCGGTCGGCGCGCCGGCGCGCTCCGCGAGACAGTTCGTGATCGCGGTCGTGCCGAGGGCGAAGTGCGTGGTTGCGGCAAGCACCTCGCGCAGCGGGACCCCGCGATCCGCGGCCGCCGCCTCGAGCGCGGCCACGAGACCGTCGGCCAGCGTGCCGGGCGTGGTCGGCGCCTTGCCACGCCAGCCGCGCACGCCGTCGGTCAGGAAGCAGTCGGTGAAGGTGCCCCCGATGTCGACGCCGATCGCGTAGGGAGGCATGCGCCGCGCGACAATACACACGCGGCTCGCGGGGGGGCAAGGTGAGGCGTGTGATGCGCGGGAGGGGTGCCGCCGCAGCTAGGAGCAGCACCGGGCGGTCCGGGGACTGCGAGGCGAGTTCGCTCGGAGCCTCGAGCGCTGCGCCGCCTCGCC
>VBLA01000585.1:1078-2457 GCA_005879245.1 Deltaproteobacteria bacterium | reverse complement strand
TCCCGGACCGTGCGAAGAACATGAGCCCGCAGCAGACCCGCGGCGCGAACGTGCTCTTCTCGCGCTGGAGCCCGGTCTTCCGCGTCGACGTCACCACCTCGCTGTTCCAGCCGGACGAGCGACGGCTCCTCCTGCACGACGGCCTGCTCGGCTCGCTCCTCCTCCGCTTCGACGGCGACATCGCCTCCCTCGCGCACTACGAGCGCGACGCTCGCGCCTACCCCTTCGACGTGCTCGCCCCGGCGCCGCGCGTCGCGATCATCGGGGCCGCGGGCGGCAACGAGATCCTCGCCTCGCTCTATTTCCGGGCGAGCCACGTGACCGCCGTCGAGCTGAACCCGGTCACGGTCGGGCTCCTCCGCATCGCGTTCGCGGACTACACCGGACACCTGAGCGAGCGCGAGCAGGTGACCCTCGTCAATGCCGAGGGCCGATCCTTTCTCTCCCGGGACGGCACACGGTACGACCTCATCTGGTTCGTCGCGCCGGACAGCTATGCGGCGATGAACGCCGCTACCTCCGGCGCTTACGTCCTCTCCGAGAGCTACCTCTACACCCGCGAGATGATCGGCGTGAGCCTCACGCATCTGACGGACGGGGGCGTGATCTGCGCCCAGTTCGGCGAGTTCGCCGAAACGCCCAATCGCACCGTCCGCTACCTCACCACGGCGCGCGACGCCTTTGCCCGGCTCGGCATCACCGACTTCGGCCGGCATGTGCTGGTCAGCAGCTCACCGAGCTATCAGCTCGAAGCCTTCACGATCCTCCTCCGGAAGGCGCCCTTCACCGAGCGCGAGCTCGTGCGTTTCCGGGCGCGCACGGCCACCGTCGAGGGTTCGAAGGTCCAGTTTCCCGCGGACGCCGGGGGTGCCGGCGAGGCGATCGCGACGGCGGTCGCAGCGTCCCCCGAAACCCTCGCCGCCTGGTACGAGCGCTATCCCTACGACGTCCACCCCGTGACCGACGACGCGCCGTTCTTCTGGCACTTCGCCCGCCTGCGCGACATCCTGACGAGGAGCGCGCCGAGTCCGATCTACAACTGGGAGCAGGGCCTCGGGGAGCGGCTCCTGCTCGTGCTGCTCGCCGTGGCGACCGGCTTCGCGGCCATCGTCCTCCTGGTCCCCTTCCTCCTCGTTCGCCCGCTCTGGCGCTCCCTCCCCCACAAGCTCCGGTTGAGCGTCTTCTTCGCGGCGATCGGCGTCGGCTTCATGTTCCTGGAGGTGACGCTCATCCAGCGCCTGACGCTCTTCCTCGGCTATCCCACCCACTCGCTCAGCGTCACCCTCTTCGCCCTCCTCGTTTTCACCGGGGTCGGCAGCGGCGTCAGCGCGCGCCAGTCCGGACGGCGGGCGCTCCTCCCGCTCGGCGCCCTGCTCACC
>VBLA01000585.1:0-1031 GCA_005879245.1 Deltaproteobacteria bacterium | reverse complement strand
CGCGATCGTCGCATGGGGCTGGGCGGTGAACGCCTTCGCCGCAGTCGTGAGCTCCGTCCTCTCGACGATCCTCTCCATGACGTTCGGGTTCAACGCCGTCATGCTCGCCGCGCTCGGCGTCTACCTGCTCGGGATCGCGGCCCTCCGCGGGATCGCGGAGTGACCCGCCCGCTCAGGGGTGCGACAGGACGCGCTGCGCGAAGAGCGATCGATACTCGATGAACCCGTCACTTGGATCGTCGAAGCGCGAATCGGGCCAGACCGTGATCGCCGCCGTTCCGGTGTCGGTGATCGCCGCCGGACCGGCCGTACCGCCCGAGCTGAGCAGCAGCCCGGGCGACTCGGTGTCGAGCACCGTGCCGGCGGGGCCGAGGCGGGCGAGGAAGGAGAGGACCGGCGCAGACCGGGGACACCCCAAGCAAGAGAAATGTCCCCGGCGACCGTGCCGCCAAGAGCGTGCGCTCGGCGCCGAAGCTGATCGCGATCTGGTGCCGCTCGGCGAAGGCTCTCAGATGACTGTCGAGGGACAGCACGAGGCCGAAGTCGTCGAGGACCGGATGAACTCGAGGGGAAAGACCGTTCCCCGAGCGGCAGCGCTGCCGCGGCCGCCCCGCGAACGTCAAGCCGTTCTAGCGGGTTGCCCCGAGCAGCTCCCTCAACAGCTGCTCGGGCGACGGGCCCGCGCTACCCGGCGTGGTCCACCACGACCCGGCCTTCTCCCGTCATGGTCGAGCCGCCGACCACGCGAGTCGCCCGGACCTTGCCGTGCCCGGTCGGCAGTCCGCTCAGCACGACGCTCCCGTTGCTGCGCGTGTGGAAATGCAGCACCCGCTTCGAGCGCCCGCCCCGACCGCGTCGGGCGCCGTGCACCTTCACGGTTTCCGTGAGCTCGACCCGGACATCGTTGACGGGATTCCCCGCCGCATCGCGGTCATCGACCACTTCGCCGTCAGGACCGAGAACCTCGACGTCGACGTGATTGGTGAAGTTCTTGACCTCGAGCGTCGTCGCCACGAACGCCCCGGGAATAT
>VBLA01000216.1 GCA_005879245.1 Deltaproteobacteria bacterium | reverse complement strand
AGAGTTCAACCGCGTGGCCGCCGAGTTCCTCCGTACCGCGGATGCGCAGCCGCTGCCCGACGCTCGTCGCGTCGGCGGAGGGGAGTGATGTTCCAGATCGACAAGCCGCTACCGGCCGTCACCGAGGAGGGTGCAGGGTACTGGGAGGGCTGTCGTCAGGGCGAGCTCCGCGTCCAGCGCTGCGCCGCATGCCACCGGCTTCGCTGGCCGCCGAGCATCCTCTGCCCGCACTGCTTGGCGGAGGGAGGCGAGTGGGTGAGGCTCTCCGGTCGGGGCCGCATCTACTCCTTCATCGTCGTGCACCGTCCGCAGCACCCGGCCTTCTTCGACGACGCCCCCTACAACGTCGCAATCATCGAGCTCGAGGAAGGCATCCGCCTGCACTCGACCATCCGCGACTGCCCGAACGACGAGCTCTCGATCGGGATGCCGGTCGAGGTCGTGTTCGACAGGGTGAACGACGAGGTCACCCTGCCGCGCTTCCGACCGCGCCGGTAGCGACGCTCCTTCTCAGGGCACAGCGCACACGGGTTGCAGAGCGAGCCGCAGAGCGGCCCGAGATTGCACGGGTTGCGGAGCGAGTTGCACGCCCCCGTGAGCGCACAGACGCTGATCGTGCCGGTCACGCTGACCGAGCCGGGCCCCGGGAGATCGACGCTGTTGTCGACCAGCCCCGACCCCGTCGCCGGAACGCAGAGGTTGCCCGCGAGCGACGTCGAGAAGGCCGAGGGGCCGCCGAGGAGCGGTACACCGGTCTGGGTGATCGTGCGTGCGTCGAACTGGCCCAAGGCGCCGGGAACCTTCTGACCGGGGCAGAAGAGGCCGTCGACGTCGGCGGTCGCCGTGGACGTGGCCGTGGTGAGCGTGAGCGGGGCGGGTAGCTCCCCGATGAACTGCGAGGCGGACGGTAGGCATTCGCGCGACGTCTGCTTGGACCCCACCCCGCCCGCGCAGGCGAGGCCGGCCCGCTGGCCCCCCGAGCAGAGGCCGCCCACGCACGTGGGGCAGGGAGAGGACGCGTTACCGGTCAGGTAGAGCCGGGCGGACAGACCGACGGTGAGGCTCGAGTTGCCGCTCTGGAGGACCGCCGCGCCGCACGGTCCGTCCCGATCATGTTCACGACGCAGGAGGTCAGCGGTCCGGCCGGCACCGGCGCGGGTGGACCGAAGAAGCAGTTCGCGTCGAGCTGGCAGCTGCTCTTCTGGCCGCCGCAGTCCGCGTCGGAAGTACACGCTGCGAGGCTGGTGTTGGCACAGTGCTTCCCGGGACCGGCGCCGAGCGTGCAAGTGTCGGGGCCGGTACCGTTGCTGGCCGCGAGCGTGAGCTGCAGCCCGTTGGCGCCCGAGACGTCCAGGATCGAGGTGGAGCCATCCGGGAGCGGGGTTCCCGGCAAGGTCAGGGCATTGCCGCCTCCGATGTACAGGCACCCGAGCCCGAGATCCTTCAGCTTGGTTCCCGTACCGTCGTCGATCTCCCCCGAGAACGGTGCGACGGAGCTCGGGTTGAGCCCCGGTCCTCCGCAGTCCGTCGTCCCCTGAGCGAGAGTGACAGCGATCGAACCCACCGCTGCCGCCGGGGGCGGGCAGCTCGGAATCGTCGTCGTCGTGGACGGGATGGTCGTCGAGGTGGTGCCGACCTGTACATTGCACTGCGTGGGGTACGACTCGAAGCCGGGCACGGTGAGCGCGTCGGCGCAATCCACCTTGAACTCGCTCACGCAGTCGACGCATGCAACGAGGTCCTGGAGGCTGTTGATGGGGCCACCGCAGCTCGAGCCACCCGGGACGGTCACCGAGGGGCAGGTCCCGACGAAGCCGATCTGCGCCGGCGTGAAGTCACCGGCCCCGTCGCAGGCCAGATCGGAGCCGCCGCAGCGCCGAAGATCGCACCCATCGCCTTCACCTGCGCCCGCTGGATGCGCCCGGCAGCGATGCCGTCACCCGGCGTCGGACATGAGTTCGAATGGAGCCCCTTGAGACGCGCGTCCCAGCACTTCTGCAGGGCCTTCGACTTGGATTCGACGAATTGGGTCGGGGCGGACCCGATCGCGCGCTGGCAGGAGTTGAGCGGGGACGCCGTCCCGAACTGCATGCTGTCGAGCGCACCGTAGGGAGCGTTATCGCCTGATCGACCGCCGCCTCGTCGATACAGAGGAGACAGGCGCCGATGTCCGCGCAGTTGTTGACCGCCATGTTGCAGGCGCCGTTCTCGAGGTTGGGACAACTCGTGATCGAGCCCCACCCGATAGACGCGAGTGAGTCATCGTCACCCGTCCCGCAGATACCGTCCGCACCGCCGCAATGGGCACTGAGGCGCCGCTGGAGCTTCGCCTGCGCCCTGGCGATGAGGAGCGCGGTCATCGAGTCGGCATGGCAGTCGGAGTTCGCGGCCACGCGCCCCAGGACCTTGCCGTCCTCGCACTTGCCGAGCGCCTTCATCTTCGACTGGATGAACTTCGAGGATTCCTTCGCGATCGAGCGCTGGCATCTCAGGGGCTCGCCCAGGACGGGGCTCGCGGCAAAGAGCAGTACCTGCGTGGCGAGCACAACGGTGGCGGAGCGGAGAGGCGCTGGCATCTCTTTGACCTCCAATGTGCGCGGGCGCACTTCCCCCGTCCGTCTATGCCGGAAGACCCCCGTTTGCGTCACAAAGTCTAGGCAGAACCCGGTATTGTCATACAGAAAATGGGGGAGGTCTCCGGAATTCCCCGATTCCGGGGGGCTCTGCCAATCTTGTCGCGGCGCGCCAGCGGGTTCGGGCACCGCGATTTTGCGGCTTGTCACTTCCCGGGCTTCGTTGTAGCCACGCCTCATGCGCCAGGCGTCGGGGCCACGGACGATGCGTTCACTCCAGCCGCGCCCCGCCAAGGCCCCGCCCCACCGACGCTCGCGTCGTGCGCTGCGGCGGTCGGCAATCGACCCCGTTGACGCCGCGATCATCCTCGGGGCCTTCGAGACCATCTGCTACGAGATGGCGACCCATGTGAGCCTGACCGCGACCACGCCGATCCTGAACCAATCGAACGAGCGGAACGCCACAATCCTCGACGGGACGGGTCAGCTGGCGGCGCTCTCGGTCGGCATCCCGCAGTTCATGCTCTCCTCGACGCTCCCCGTACGGTTCGCGGTCGAGTTCTTCGGTCCCGGCGGCCTCCACGACGGGGACGTCCTGGTCGGGAACGATCCGTACCACGGGGGCGGCCACCTGCCCGACTACAACGTCTTCGCGCCGGTCTTCCACGACGGCTGCTGCGTGCTGATCGCGTCGATCCAGTGCCACCACGCCGACACGGGGGGTGGCGCTCCCGGGGGTTACAACGTGAACGCGCCCGACATCTGGGCGGAGGGAGTGCGCTTCCCGGCCGTCAAGATCTTCGAGAAGGGCGTCAAGCGCCGCGACGTCGAGTACATGATGGCGGCGAACAACCGCACACCGACCTTTCTCGGCGACCTCCGCGCGCAGGTGGGCGCGGCGCAGCTCGGCGTCCGCCGCCTGCAGGAGGTGCTCGCGCGCTTCGGGACGGCGACGGTCGACGGCGCCGTGCGGGCGATCATCGCGCACGCCAAGCGACGGTTCCGGGAGGAGGTCGCACGCTGGCCCGACGGCGTCTACGAATCGGACACCTACGTCGATCACGACCCCCACGGGAAGCGTGACATCCACGTCCACTGTCGGGTGACCGTCAAGGGCAGCGACCTGCGGGTCGACTTCACCGGCTCCGACGAGCGCCCCGACATCCAGGCGTACTCGACCTTCGGCAACACGCGCGGCTACGTCGTGGCGCAGCTCGCCTCCATGATGGATCCGACCATCCCGAAGAACGAGGGTTTCTTCGACTCGATCGAGCTCGTCGTGCCGAAGGGCTGCTGCCTCAACCCCCCCGAGGGCAAGTCGGTGGCGGCCGGCACCCACCACCCGGGAACGGAGGTGGGGGAGGCAGTCGCCAAGGCCCTCGAGCAGGTCGTCCCGGAGCGGAGCTGCCCGCAGATCTACAAGATGGGCATGCCGACGGTGATCTTCGGCACGCATCCGAGCGACGGGAAGGTCTTCATCGACCATTCGGTGGATTCCTTTGCCGCGTACTGCGGCGCGGTCAAAGGGCAGGACGGCTGGGGCGCGATGAACGTCTCCTTCGGCAATCTCATCCGCGCCACCGCGGAGATCAACGAATCGATCTTCCCGGTGCGCCAGCTCGCGCGCGACTACGAGACCGACAGCGGCGGGGCGGGCGAGTTCCGCGGCAACTGCGGGAGCCTCTACCGGAAGCAGGTGCTCGTGCCGGCGACGATCTACACCTACGTCGTGGGCAAGCGGTACCCGATGCCGGGCATCGCCGGCGGGAAGCCGGGGTCGGCGAACCGCCTCGTCGTGCGCGCGGGTGGCGAATCCGCCTTCGAGGTGGGCGACACGGCCCAGTACATCCAGCACGAGGCCGGGGAACGCTACGAGTACCACTACGGCGGCGGGGGCGGATGGGGGGATCCCCTGGCTCGGCCACCGGAGAAGGTGCTCGACGACGTGCTCGACGAGTACGTCTCCGTCGAGGCGGCGGGACGCGACTACGGCGTCGTGCTCACCGGCGCACTCGCGGACCCGACGCTGGCGATCGACCGCGAGGCGACCGAGCAGCTGCGGGCCGCGATGTGGGCGGCGCGCAAACCCTAGGCGACGATGGCGGGCGATGTCCGCATCACGGTGGCGGAGTTCGCGGGCCGTCGGTGCGCCAGCAGCGGATCGCCATGGGAGCCCGTCGTCGGCTATTCGCGTGCCGTACGGAGCGGGAGCTGGATCGCCGTCTCGGGCACCGTGGGCCTCAACCCCGACCGGTCGTACCCTCCCACGCTCGCTGTGCAGACCCGGCAGGCGCTCGAGATCATCCGCGCCGCCGTCGAGGCGCTCGGTGGGTCGCTCGCCCACGTGATCCGGACACGCATGTTCATCCTCGACATCACCCGGGCCGCGGAGGCCACCGCCGTGCACGGCGAGTTCTTCCGCGACATCCGCCCGGCGTCGACGCTGGTCGAGGTGAGCCGGCTGATCGACGACCGGGCGCTCATCGAGATCGAGGCCGACGCCGTCGTCCCCTGATGCGCGCCCACACCGACTATCTCTGGTTCACCACCCGCGCGCGGCGCGAGCTCGTCAACATCACGGAGCGGATCGCCGCCATCGTGGCGACGGCGAGGATCGCCGAGGGCTTCTGCCTCGTCTCGGCGATGCACATCACGGCCGGCATCTGGGTGAACGACGAGGAGTCGGGGCTGAAGCAGGACCTCGTCGAGTGGCTCGACAAGCTGGCACCTTCCGGCGACTACCGGCACCACCAGACGGGCGAGGACAACGCCGACGCGCACCTGAAGCGGACGCTGGTGCACCACCAGGTCGAGGTTCTCGGGGAGTAGGCAGGGCGACTCTTGTCGCTCGTCGACGTTTCGGTGTAGCCACCTCGGCCGTGGCCTATCGGGTCGGCATCGACGTCGGCGGGACGTTCACGGACTTCGTGCTCGCGGCGGCGGGAAAGCTGGTCCTCGACAAGCACCCGACGACGCTCGCGGACCAGTCCGAGGGCGTCCTCGCCGGGCTCGCCCGGCTCGCGGCGCGCGAGCAGGTCTCTCTCGGCGCGCTCCTCGCCGAGACCGAGCTGATCGTCCACGGCACCACCACCGCCGACAACACCATGATCGAGATGTCGGGCGCGACGACCGGTCTCATCACGAGCGAGGGCCACCGCGACGAGATCGAGATCCGCCGCGGGTTCAAGGAGGACATCTGGGACCCGGCGCTCCCGCCCCCGCCGCCCATCTGCCCGCGACGCTGCCGCTACGGGGTGCCCGAGCGGCTCGACTTCGAGGGGCGCGTCGTCGTGCCGCTCGACGAGGAAGCGGTGCGGCGCGCCTGCCGGCGCATGAAGCTCCAGGCGGTCGATTCACTCGCCGTCGTCTTCCTCTTCTCCTTCGTCGATTCCGCCCACGAGCGCCGCGTGCGCGAGATCGCCGCCGAGGAGCTCCCCGGCGTGATGGTCTCGCTCTCGCACGAGGTGATGCCCTCGGCGCCCGAGTTCGAGCGAACGAGCACGACGCTGGTGAACGCCTACGTCGGGCCGAGGATCAGCCGCTACCTCTCCCGCCTGGAGGGTCGCCTCCGCGAAGCAGGGTTCCGCGGCGAGCTCCTCATCATGCAGTCGAACGGCGGCGTCATGACGGGCGGTTACGTGGCGCAGAAGGCGGTCGCCGTCATGGGCTCGGGTCCCGCGGGGGGCGTCATGGGAGCGAGCGCGGTCGCCGGAGCCGCGGGCGTGAAGGACTTCATCTCCGTCGACATGGGCGGCACGAGCTACGACGTCTGCCTGGTGCGCGGTGGGACGCCAGACGTGAAGGCGGGCTGGAACTGGCATCATCGCTACCTGATCGGCCTCCCGATGGTGGACGTGCAGTCGGTCGGCGCGGGGGGTGGCTCGATCGCACACGTCGAAGCGGGCACGCTGAAGGTCGGACCGGAGAGCGCCGGCGCCGAACCCGGGCCGGTGTGCTACGGGCGCGGCGGCGAGGAGCCGACGGTCACCGACGCGAACCTGGTGCTCGGCTACCTGAACCCGGCCGCGTTCTCGGGCGGGACCATGCGGCTCGACGTCGAGGGCGCTCACGCGGCGCTCAAGCAGCGCGTGGCGACGCCGCTCGGGATCTCCGTCGTCGATGCCGCGGCGGGCATCTTCCGGCTCGTCAATGCGAATATGGCAAACGCCGTCCGCCGCGTGTCCGCCGGACGGGGCATCGACCCGCGGCCGCTCACGCTGGTGGTGTTCGGGGGCAACGGGCCCGTCCACGCCGGCATGCAGGCGGAGGAGCTCGGCATCCGCCGCATCTTCGTCCCGAAGCTCGCCCCCGCGTTCTCGGCCCTCGGCCTCCTCCTGACCGATCACGTCGTCGACGAGATGCGCTCCTACATCAGCCCGGTGAGCCGCGTGGACCTGGCCCGGGTACACGCGCTCTTCGCGGAGATGGAGCAGGCGGCGCGGTCCGCTCTCGCCGGTGGCAACGGACGCCGGCAGCGCCGCCTCCGCTTCGAGCGGATGGCGGCCCTCTGCTATCCCGGGCAGACCTTCGACATGCCGGTGCCGCTCGCGGCGAAGAACGGCCAGGTGACGGCGCGGGTGCTGGCCGACACGGTCGAGCGCTTCCATCAGCTCCACGAGGAGCTCCACACCTACGCCTGCCGCGACGAGGAGCCGATCCTCCGCGGGCTTCGTCTGAAGACCATGGCGATGGACGTGAAGCCGGCTCTCACGCGCGTCGCACGGCGTGCGCCCGGCAGCCCGCGGCTCGGGGCCCGCCGGGCCTACTTCGACGGCCGCTTCGTCGCGACCCCGATCTACGACGGCCCCCGGCTCTCGCCCCGGCAGGCGATCCTCGGGCCCGCGATCATCGAGGAGCCGTTCACGACGATCGTCATCTACCCGGGGCAGCGGGCGACCGTCGACACGTCCGGGAACTACACGATCGCGGTCGGGAAGGACTGAGGTGCCGGATGGCCGCGGCGCGC
>VBLA01000215.1 GCA_005879245.1 Deltaproteobacteria bacterium | reverse complement strand
TCGGCAACCGGCCGCGCCGGCAGGAGCGTCCCCGAGAGCAGCGTTCGCCAGCCGTAGGCCGCGACCGCCCGCGTGCGGAACAGCTTCCCGACGAAGCGGGGATCGAGCAGCCGCGCGAGCCGTCGGCCCATCCGGTCGGGTCCGCAGACGACGAAGAACGATGCCCGCACGCCGCGGGCGGCGAAGACGGCAGCGATCGCCGGTACGCCGCGGGCGAGCCCGGCATGGGTGTCGATGTCGACCTTGAGCGCGACGCGGATGTCCCCTGCTCCCGTCACACTCCGTCCGATTGCCCCGCCGCCGCCTTGGCGCCGCGGAACCAGGCGATCGTCCGTGCGAGTCCCTCTTCGAGCGGCGTGCGGGCGAGCACGCCGAGCGTGCGGTGCATGCGGGTCACGTCGGGGATGCGGCGTGGCACGTCCTCGTAGCTGTCTCCGTAGACCCGCTCTTGCGGCACCAAGCGGACCGTCGACCGTCCACCGCCCAGCTCGATCATCAACTCCGCAAGGCGGCGGATCGAAGTCTCCTGGTCCGTCCCGATGTTGAGCACCTGTCCCTCGGCCTCGCGCACAAGTCCCGCCGCGATCGTCGCGCGGATGGCGTCGTCGATGTAGGTGAAGCAGCGCGTCTGCGTGCCGTCGCCGATGACCGTGAGGGGCTCGCCGCGCAGGAGCTGTCCCAGGAAGATCGTGATCACACGGCCGACGTCGAGCTGGTCGAGCCGTGGCCCGTAGACGTTGAAGTAGCGGAGGATCGTGACCGGCAGGCCGAGCCGTCGGTAGGCGAGGCAGAAGTGCTCCGACGCGGCCTTCGAGGTCGAGTAGCACCAGCGATCGATGCTGGTCGAGCCCAGCACGCGGTCGGCGTCCTCGCCCCAGGGCACGTCGGGGTTACGGCCATAGACCTCCGAGGTCGAGCTGAAGACGAGCCGACGCCCGTGCTTGTAGGCGGCGCGGAGCACGTGCTGAGTGCCGTTCACGTTCACGTTGAGCACGTGGTACGGATCGGCGACGTAGTGCTCGACGCCGACGACGCCGGCCAGGTGGTAGATCAGGTCGGCCTTCGCCGCGAGGCCGTCGAGGATCTCGGCGTTCATCACGGAATCGACCACCAGGTGGAAGCGGGGATGGCCGAGCAGGTGGCGCACCTTCGCCTGGGAGCCCGTGTCGAGCGCGGTCACCTCGTCGCCGCGGGCGACGAAGGCCTCCGCCAAGTGCGATCCGACGAACCCGGCGCCTCCTGTGATGAGCACCTTCATGCTTGCCCTCCTACCTCCTCGGCCTCGGCGGCCTCGCCTAGCCGCTCGCCCGCTGCGAGTCCGACGCGCAGGGCGAGCTCGTCCGCGCGACCCTCCACATCGCCGCCGAACGCGACGCGCTCGAGCAGGAGCGCGCCGCTGCCGGCTGCCACCACGATGCCCGACCCCCGGCGGACCTCGAGCACCTCGCCCGGGACGCCGTCCGGACGATCGTCCAGCGGACGCGCCCACCACACGAAGAGGGGCGTCGTGCGGCAGGTCGTGAACGCTCCCGGAGCGCCCGCCGAAGTAGCTGGCGCGCCTGTGATCCTGCGGGATGCGAGGCGCGCTGCCGGTCGCCAGGAGCGGATAGGTCTCGCGCAGGAGTAGCCGCGCGGCCTCTCCCAGCTTCCGGTTGAGACTGAGGGCGGTGTCGTCGTCCGCGATCGGGACGGCACGCTGGGCCACGATGTCGCCGCGGTCCGGCTTGGTCTCCATGTGGTGAAGGGTCACCCCCGTTTCCCGCTCTCCGTTCACGAGCACCCAGTTGACGGGACAGCGCCCCCGGTAGCGAGGGAGGAGCGAGCCGTGCAGGTTGAGGGCACCGCGCTTGGCGAGGCGCAGGACATCGGGTGCGAGCAGATCCCGGAAGTAGAAGGAGAGGATGAAGTCGGGAGCGAGGCGCGCGATTGCCGCGACCACGTCGGGATCGTTCACGGAAGCGGGCGTCACGACGGGCAAGCCGGCCTGCCGCGCTCGCTCGGCGACGGAGCGGAACCAGATGTTCTCCCGCGGGTCGTCGCGGTGGGTGACCACGGCGGCGACTTCAGCGCCGAGGCGGAGGAGCTCGTCGAGCGATACCCACCCGATGTCCTGATAGGCCATCACGACGACGCGCACGGTGGGGTCTCCTCGGGTCGATGGACGGTGCGCACGAGGTAAGTCGGTCGCCCGCGCACCTCGAGATAGATGCGACCGACGTATTCGCCCACGAGCCCCACGGCCAGGATGAGAAAGCCGAGGAACACGAACAGGATCGCGAACAGCGTGAACACGCCTTCGCCTTCCGGCCCCACCACCAAGCGACGGATGAAGAGGAAGACACCGAACGACATGCCGGCGAGTGAGACCCCGATGCCCGCGAGCGAGACGAGTTGGATCGGGACCATCGAGAAGCCGGTGATGAGATCGAAGCCGAGACGCATGAAACGCAGGGCCGAGTAGCGCGACCGTCCCACGAAGCGCGCCGCGTGCCCGATCGCGATCTCGGTGGGCCGGCGTGCGACCGACGCCGCGAGCACCGGGATGAAGGGCGAGCGCTCCGCGCAACGGAGCACCTGATCGACGATGTCGCGGCGGTAGGCGCGCAGCATGGAGCCGCAGTCGCGCATCGTCACCCCGACGCTGCGCGACGCGACCCCGGTGACGAGAGCCGAGATGACGCGGCGGAGCGCGGGGTCCCCTCGGTCCTCGCGCCAGGTCCCGACGACGTCGTGCCCCGCGTCGATCGCCTCGAGCAGGCGCGGGATCTCCTCCGGCGGGTTCTGCAGATCGGCATCGAGCGTGACGACGACCGCGCCTCGCGCGTGGGCGAATCCCGCGAGCACGGCAGCGTGCTGACCGGCGTTCCGCGCGAGCGAGACCACGGTCACCCGATGGTCTTCCGCCTGGATGACGAGGAGCTCTTCGAGCGACCGATCGGAGCTCCCGTCGTCGATATAGATGACCTCGGCGGGACGATCGAGCGCGTCGAGCACGCCCCTGATCCGTGCGTGGAGCTGCGGGAGACCGCCCTCCTCGTTGAAGACCGGGATCACGATCGAGGCGGCCGGCGCCCCGGGAAGCCCGGTTGCTGCACCTGCGGGTGCAGTCGGGACGGTCTCAGGCGGCATGGCGCCGGATGACGTCCGAGAGCGCTGTCGCCACATCCGTGACATCCTCGCGGGTCAGGTCCGGGAAGAGTGGGAGAGAGAGGATGCTCTCCGAGGCGCGCGTGGCCTCCGGCAGGTCCCCCGGCGTGAGCCCGAGCTGTTCGCGATAGAAGCGATGAAGGTGCAACGCCTTGAAATGCAGACCCACCCCGATGTTGGCCTCCAGCAGTGCCTCCATGATCGCGTCGCGGCCGACGCGGAGCGCCTCGAGCCGGAGGCGGACGACGAGCAGGTGCCACGCGTGGCGGGCGGGGTAGGGGACGGGCGCGAGCATCTCCACCGCCGGCAGGCCCTCGAGCGCGGTCCGATACCAGCCCGCCGCCCGTGTCCGCGCCGCGATGAACTCCTCCAGGCGCGACAGTTGCGCCAGCCCGAGCGCGGCCTGAAGATCCGTCATGTTGTACTTGAACCCGAGCGTCACGATCTCGTAGTCGGGCGTGGCACGCTTCCCGTAGCGCCCCCAGGCGTCACGCGTGACTCCATGGAAGCGCAGGAGCCGCAAGCGGTCGGCGAAGGCGGCGTCGTCGGTCGTGATCATGCCACCTTCACCCGTCGTGATGGCCTTGATGGGATGAAAGCTGAAGACCGCGGCGGTACTCCCCCCGCCGACGGGGTGTCCCCGGTAGTGGGTGCCCAGCGCGTGAGCGGCGTCCTCGATCAGCGAGAGACCGCGACGGGCCGCGATCACACGCAGCGGGTCGAGATCGACGGGCTGGCCGGCGAAGTGCACAGGGACGATCGCCCGGGTGCGTGGCGTGACCGCACGCTCCACCGCCTCGGGCTGGATGTTGAGCGTCGCCGGATCGATATCCACGAAGACCGGGCGGGCACCCACGGCGAGAACCATGTTGCCCGTGGCGGCCCACGTCATGGGCGTGGTGACCACCTCGTCGCCCGCGCCGATGCCTGCCGCCAGCAGCGCGAGGTGGAGGCCCGCGGTGCCGGACGTGACGGCTACGGCGTGGGCTGCGCCGACAGCGCCTGCGAATCCTTCCTCGAAGCGGCTGACGCGCGGGCCGCTGGTGAGCCAGCCCGAGCGCAGGCAGGCGGTGACCTCTTCGATCTCTTCCGACCCGATCGACGGGCGTGACAGTGGGAGAAAGTCGGAGCGCACTTCTCGTCAATCCCCTCGAGCTGAGTTAACTCCCAGCCTTGCTCGCAAGTGAAATGTATGGTTAGGTTGCCACATCGTTTCCCGCCCACGTCACACGACGGTTGCGCTGCCTGCTGCCGTGCTGCTCGCGGCCGCGCTCCTCTACCTTCAGGGGCTCGGCCGCACGCCGCTCCTCGAACCCGACGAGGGTCGCTACGCCGAGATTCCGCGCGAGATGCTCACCACCAACGACTGGGTCGTGCCGCGGCTGAATGGGCTCATTTATGCAGAGAAGCCTCCGCTCGTCTACTGGCTCACCGCCTTCAGCTATCGGGTGGTCGGCGTGAACGAGCTCGGCGCGCGGCTGGTTCCGGCGCTTTCCGCCGTGCTGACCGTTGGCGTGACCGCATGGTTCGGGGTGTATTGCTTCGGCTATGCCGCGGGCTGGGCGGCGGCCGTCATGCTCGCGACGACGCCTCTCTTCTTCCTCTTTGGCAGGCTGGCGATCCTCGACGTACCGATCACCCTGTGCGTGACCCTGGCGACCGTGTCTCTCTACCGTGCCCGGGACCACGGCGGGCGCCGCTGGCAAGTGATTGCCGGCCTTGCGATGGCAGCAGGGGTGCTCGTCAAGGGTGTCATCGCGATCCTCTTCCCGGTGGGCATCCTCACCGCGTCCGCGCTGGTCGAGCGCGATCGAGCTGGCTGGCGACGGGCGGTCGGGCCACTCCCCATGGCGTTGGCGCTCCTGCTGCCGCTCCCGTGGTTCTGTTTGATGGCCCAGCGCGTCCCGGGATTTCTTCACTTCTTCTTCGTCGAGCAGCATTTCCTGCGCTACGCTGCTGGCGGTAAGATCGGCCAGCACCACCGGCCTGGCGTTCTCGCCGCGGTGCTGTTCGGCGGCGCGCTGCCCTGGTCGCTCGTGCTCGCGGCCGGCCTGGCGCGCGAGGGGACCGCCGCCTGGCGGACGCCGGACCGACGCGCCGACCGCTTTCTCGACCTCTGGCTGGTGGCGGTGCTTGGCTTCTTCTCGCTCAGCTCGGTGCAGCTCGCGACCTACATCTGCCCGGCCTTCGTTCCGCTCGCGCTGCGCGCCGGTCGCTTCTGGTCCGAAGGCCGCGGCCGCGGATGGCCGATCCTCGTGTGGGCGGCGCTCGCGGCGCTCGTGCTCGCGGCTGCAGCCGCTCCCGGGCACGTGTACGAGACCCTCGTCGGCAACGGCCTCTATCCGCGTTGGTGGCACCAGGCCCAGGTAGCCCGGGTGGCGCTCATCCCCGCGGCGAGCATCGTGCTGGGGACGACCCTGCTGGCGGCGAAGGTCCCGCGACCGGGCATGGCGCTCGCGTTGCTGGCGGGCGGGCTCGCGTTGGGACTGGTCCGCACGGAGCGGGCTCGAAGTGCGTATCGCTCCTATGCTTCCCTCGGCACCATCGCGCGTCTGAGGAGCGGTGAGGCCGACCGGCTCGTCACGTACGGTACCTACCTCCAGGGCCTCCCGTTCTATGCTCGCCGCCGCACCGTGGTGGTAAACTCCCAGGGGGAGCTCCGGTTCGGCGCGAGCTTTCCGGAAGGGCGTGCGCTCATGTGGAGCGAGACGCAACTGATCCAGGCATGGAACGGGAGGCGTCGCCTCCTGCTCGTCATCGACCCTGTCGTGTGGCGACGGTTGAGACACCAACTTACCCGGCCCCCGACCGTGCTCGCGCTCGAGCACCGACGCGTCCTGGTGACCAACGCCCCCCTGGGCCTGCGGCCTCCCCCTGCTGCACACCCACACTCTCCCTAGCGCGATCTGAGCGCCGACGGCCGCCCACCGCCCTGCCGGTGTCACTCGATGCGCGGGCGGGGGTCGTGTGAGCCGCGTCCAGGGTACCCCTGGTGGTCAAGCGTCTCTTGCAGTGAGGAAATCGACACGGGGCGCTCAGGCCGCCCCGATGGCGGCCGACACGGAAGCCGATGGCGCCGACACCTAACAGAGCGTTCGTGAAGCGATCGTGAAGCGACCATGAAGGACGCTATCCCGGCGAGCGACGACCGGTCAACGGCAGGTGAGCATCGCCGCGTCGCCGTCGCAGCGCGGGCGGTCACCCCCGGGTGGGTTCCACGCGATGGCGGCGCACTCTCCCGCCGTGCCCAGAACCACCGCCGCGCGCGTCGCGCCCGCGTCGGGGAGCGCGATCGCGGCGCCGCCACCGCCCTTGAGCACGACGGCAAGGAGACCGTCCGCGACCCGTGAACGATCCCGCACGGTCACCCGCGTGATGCCTCCGTGCGCACCGGTGCGATCGGTGTACGTCCATCGCGTCAGTGCCGGGCTGGCGGTCCAGCCCGCGCCGCCAGGGATGGTGACGTCGAGGCCGCCGGAGCCGGTGACGCCGTCGACCGAGATGCGGATGCCATTCATAGGTGGATCGACGCCTTGCCATGGCTTCGGGATGAGCGCTTCGCCCTTCAGGCGGAGACGGAAGGGATCCGCCCGCAGGCCGAGCGTCGCCGTGGTCAGGGGGATGCCGCTCGTGCACGCGGGCGGGTTGACGCACCGGCAGTCCTGGCAGACCTGACCGGTGTCCGCGCAAGCGTGGCCCGCGTCGCACTCCTCGCTGCCGCAGACGAGCCCATCACCGCACATGGGCTGCGCCGCCGCGCAGATGCACTGCACGCAGTTGGTGCACGGGTGCGCGCAACCCGCCGTGCCCGGATCACCGCATTGCTCGCCCGGATCGGCCTGGTTGTTCCCGCACGACGTGAGCTGGAACTCGTAAGTCCCGACGTCGAACGCGGCACCGACCGGGCGCGGGTCGCCGTCGAGATCGTCCGACGGTGCACCCGTCGGGCTGCCAAGGAACCCGCATCGTAGCCGAGCCCCTGCCAGGCGGTGAGGTCGATCACCGTGTCGCCGCTGTCGGTGCTGAAGCGACTGATCACGGCATTGTGATCGCTCGCGAAGCCCGTGCGGCTCGAGCTGTCGATGGCGATGGCGCCGTGAAACGAATGGTAGTTGTACAGGATGTTGTTCCGCACCGTGTCGTTCGTGGAGCCCGTATTGATGTTCACGCACCAGCGGCTGTCCGCAGCATTGACGATCGTGTTGTTGATGACGAGATCGTGGCTCGACCCCGCCGCGGCGTCGATCCGGTAGAGGCTGATGCCGCTCGCGTGGTTGTCGTGGAGGAGGTTGTTCCGGATGACGCTCTGCTGCACGCCGTCGAGGTTGATGCCGGAGCCGCCGCCCACGCCGTTCCCGTAGATCACGTTCCGTTCGATCAGCGCGTTCGTGATGATGCCGGCGCCGCCCTGGCTCACGTCGCCGTTCATGTGAATGCCGTTCCCGTGGTTGTCGTGCACGAGGTTGTCGCGGACGATGGGATTCACGCAGGTGTTCGAGACGTAGATGCCGTGCTCCGCCTGCGAGTGATGCGCCTCGTTGTTCTCGATCGTGAAGTCGTCCGCGAAGCCGCTGAAGATACCCCAGCGGCCGTTGTTGCCGGTGTGGCAGTTACGGACCGTGACGAACTGGGACACCGCCACCCGGACGCCGGCGCGGGTCCGGTCGTTCACCGTGAAGCCGTCCAGGACGATGTGCGCGGCGTCCTCCACGTTGATGCCGTCGGGCGTATCGGGGTTGTCGGCCGTGATCAGCGTGCTCGGGCTCTGGGCGAGGAAGGTGATGGGGTTTCCCGCCGTCCCCGAGCGGCGGAGGTCGAAGCCCTGATACGAGCCGTCGAGCACGTGCACCGTGTCGCCCGGGTTCACGACCGCCGCCGCATGGCCGAGGGTCGCCCACGCGGTGGCGGGCGACAGCCCGGGGGCCGCGTCGTTGCCGCCGTTCTTCACCCAGTAGTCGGCCGCCACCGCCGTCCCCGCGGGCCCGGCAAGCACGAGCAGCAGCCCGAGCAAGGAGCGCATGTTCACCCATGAAGCGACTTTGCGCCGTCGCCGTCAACCCGGCGAGGCGCGGGAAGAGAGGATTGCGGCGTTCTTGCCCGCATGGCACGCAGGTAGCGACGGAGAGCTGCCATGCCAGTCGAGATCACCGTCGGGTCTTCCGCCCTCACCATCAACCAGGGACGCACCTTCATGGTGACGGATCTCGGCGGAGAGATCGCCGCGGACACCGAGCACGGCGTCTATGCGGACGATACGCGCTTCGTGAGCTCCTATGCGATCTTCGCCAATGGCCAGCCATGGGCGCGCCTCACCTCGGCCGCCACGACGTATTTCGCCGCGCGCATCTACCTCAGCAACCAACCCTTCGCCACGGAGGAGCGCGAGGTCCCGGGTGGGACGCTCGCGCTCGTCATCAGCCGGACCGTCAGCGGCGGTATCCACGAGGATCTGGACGTCACGAACTACGGGCCGATGCCGGTCCGCTTCAACCTGGAGATAGCGATCCGCTGCGACTTCGCGGATCTGTTCGAGGTGAAGTCCCATCGCTTTGTCCGCCGCGGACGCATCGTCACCGCGTGGGACGCGGCGCAACGCCAGCTCTGCACGACGTACACGAATGGCGACTTCGAGCGCACCTTCCTCTACTGCCTGCGCAAGAGCGGGACGCCTCCCGGGTACGCCAACGGCCGGGTCGTCTTCGAGATCGAGCTGCAGCCAGCCGCTGCCTGGCATACGTGCTGTCACTATGAGCTGGCCGGTCGGCCCTCCGAGCGCGGCTGCTACCTCACGGAGACCGCCGAGACCGAGGTCGACCGCCTCCAGCACGACTGGCAGGAGCGGACGACACAGCTGACCTCGACGAACGAGGACGTCTACCGGCTCTACCGACAGTCGGTCGAGGACATGGGCGCGCTCCGGCTCCACGACCAGGATTTCGCCCCCGACGTGTGGCTCGCCGCCGCAGGCGTTCCCTGGTTCGTCGCCGTCTTCGGACGTGACAGCCTGATCGTGAGCCTGCAGAACATGATCGTCTATCCGGGCTTCGCCCGCGGAGCCCTCAAGGCGCTCGCGGAGCTGCAGGCGAAGGAGATGGACGACTGGCGCGACGCCGAGCCCGGGAAGATCCCGCACGAGATGCGCACCGGCGAGCTGGCGCACTTCGGGCGGATCCCGCACACGCCCTACTACGGGACGGCGGATGCGACGCCGCTCTACCTGATCGTTCTCCACGAGGCGTGGAAATGGCTTGGGGACGACGCGCTCCTCCGCGAGTACCGGGACGTCGCGCTCCGCTGCCTCGAATGGATCGATCATCACGGCGACCTCGACGGGGACGGCTTCCAGGAATACCGCACGCGCTCGCGACAGGGCTACGAAGACATGGGCTGGAAGGACGCGGGCGACGCGGTCGTCTACCCCGATGGCAGCCACGTGCCGCAACCGAAAGCGCTCTGCGAGCTGCAGGGGTATGTCTTCGATGCCTGGATGCGCATGGCGGAGGCCTTCGAGGCCCTGGGCGAGCCCGAGCGAGCGCGCGGCCTGCGCGAGAAGGGAGCGGCTCTCCAGGCGCGCTTCGAAGAGCGGTTCTGGTGCGAGGACCTCGGCTGCTACGCCTACGCGCTCGACCCGGCGAAGCGGCCGGTGCGGACGATGGCGTCGAACGTCGGCCACTGTCTCTGGAGCGGCATCGTCAACCCCGAGCGAGCGGGCCGGGTCGTCGCGCGCTTCTTCCAGCCCGACATGTGGAGCGGATGGGGCATCCGCACGCTCTCGGCCGAGAATCCTGCCTACAATCCCCTATCCTACCAGCGCGGTTCGGTCTGGCCGCACGACAACGGCATCATCGCCCTCGGGTTCAAGCGCTACGGGTTCCACGCGGAGGCGGCCCGGGTGCTGCGAGACATCTCCGAGGCCGCGAGCTACTTCGTGAGCTACCGCCTCCCCGAGCTCTACGCCGCGATCGATCGACGCCGGGGCACGTTCCCGGTGCTCTACCCGGGTGCGAACGTCCCGCAGGGGTGGGCCGCCGGAAGCGTCTTCCACCTGCTGCAGGCGATTCTCGGTCTGCGCGCCGACGCGCCTCGCCAGCGCCTCTCCGTCGATGCCGCGCT
>VBLA01000214.1 GCA_005879245.1 Deltaproteobacteria bacterium | reverse complement strand
ACCCCTCGTCGGCGATCGCGTGCGCCGCACCGGCCGGCGCCACGACGGCGCCGTCGCGATCGACGAGGTAGGCCCGGCCGGAGCGGCCGAGCCGCATCAGCGCCTGGTGGTCGCGCCACCACGTTCCGCCGGCGAGGGACGGAAGGCCCGTCTCGTCGAGCAGCGTGGCCAGGTGGCGGGCCTCGCCGAGGACCCGGTCGCCGAGCTGTTCCTCGAGCACGCGTTCACCGCGGCTGTAGAAGATGGTGCCGAGCAGGATCAGCGAGCTGAGCGTCGTGATGAGGGCGCAGGCGAAGACCTTCTGGTGGAGCGGCAAGCGGCGGCCCGCGGGCAGCACCGCGCCGCCGAGCGTCCCGAAGCGCTCGGTGAGCGGCGCCAGGAGCGACTCGAGGTAGAGGAACCCGAAGAGCGCGCCGGTCAGGCCCGTCACGAGCCCGAGGGCGCCGATCTTGAGCAGCTCGGTGACGGGTGTCTGCCCGAAGACCCGAACCTGGAGGGCGCCGACGCCGTAGCCAACCACGGACGTGATCACCATCACGCCCGCGACCCGTATCGGGAAGTCCAGGATGGAGCGCTCGAGGACGGCGGCCTCGGCCGGATCGATCCCGTCGGGCGCCCCGAAGACCCGGTCCCAGCGCCGCTCGATGCCGCGGAACCAGAGGAGCGGGACGAGCACCGGCCCGAGCGCGCCCGCGATCGGGACCTCCCACGCGTAACAGAAGAGCACCCAGCCGAGCTGAACCGGGTCGAGCGACCAGCTGAAGAGCGAGTAGGGGAGGCCGACGATCGACCACGTCAGCATCGAAACGAGGGCGGTGGCCAGCACGGATCGGCGGTACTGGCGCGGATGCAAGGGCTCGGGGTGGAACCCCACGCGACGGTCACCCGGACCGGGGACGGGCGGCCGCGTCAACCGCCGGGGTCCGGGCCACTTGGGCGGCGCCTTTGGCGGCGGAGACCACTTTGATGCGGAGATCAGCCGCATGTGCCGTCTCGCGGGCGGAAGACCCACGGAGCCCTTGTCGGATGCGCTTCCGCGGTGCCCCTCAGAGCCGCGGTGTCGTAGTTAAGCCCCCGCAAAAGACGGCGTCTAGGGGATTCTCGTCAGGGGCGGCCGGGCGCGTCGAGGGCCCGGGGCTCCGGGGGCTTACGGGTGGGCGGCCGCGCGGCCGTTCCCGCGTGCGGACTGGAGCGTGAGCCCGCTCGGACCGACGTCGACCACGATCCGATCCCCGTCCCGTACCTCGCCCGCGATCAGCTTTCGAGCGAGCGCCGTCTCGACCTCGGTCTGGATGACCCGCTTGAGGGGCCGCGCGCCGTAGACCGGGTCGTAGCCCCGCTCGGCAAGAAAATCCCGGGCCGCGGCGGTGAACTCGAGCCGGAGCTGGCGGTCGCTCAGCCGCGCCGCGAGCCGCGCGAGCTGGATATCGACGATCGCGCGCAGATCGCCGCGGGTCAGCGCGTGGAAGACGACCACGTCGTCGACCCGGTTCAGGAACTCGGGACGGAAGTGCTGGCGGAGTTCTTGAAGTTGACCGTGCGGCCCTGGCCATCGGTCAGCCGACCGTCGTCGAGGATCTGGAGCAGCACGTTGAAGACGTCGTGGTGGGCCTTCTCGATCTCGTCGAAGAGGATGACGCAGTAGGGACGCCGCCGGACGGCCTCGGTCAGCTGACCGCCCTCCTCGTAGCCGACGTAGCCCGGCGGGGCGCCGATCAGGCGGGCAACGGTGTGCTTCTCCATGTACTCGGACATGTCGAGACGGACGAGGGCCTGCTCGCTGTCGAAGAGGAACTCGGCGAGCGCGCGGGCGAGCTCGGTCTTCCCGACGCCCGTCGGACCGAGGAAGATGAAGGAGCCGATCGGGCGGTTCGGATCCTTGATGCCGGCGCGGGCTCGGATGACGGCGTCGGCGACCGCCTCGACCGCCTCGCCCTGTCCCACAACGCGACGATGGAGGTGCTCGGCCAAGTGCACGAGCTTCTCCCGCTCTCCCTCGACGAGCTTCGCGACCGGGATTCCCGTCCAGCGCGAGACCACCTCGGCGATGTCCTCCTCGTCGACCTCCTCCTTGTGCAAAGGCCGGCCACCGTCCTTGCGGGTGGCGAGCTGGCCCTCCTCCTGCGCCAGCCGCCGCTCGAGCTCGGCGAGCTTCCCGTAGCGCAGCTCGGCGACCTTGTTCAGGTCGTATTCGCGCTCGGCCTTGGCGATCTCGTGCTTCGTCTGCTCGATCTCTTCCCGCAGCCGGCGGAACGCACCACTCGCGCCCTTCTCCGCCTCCCAGCGCACTCGGAGCGCGTTCGAGGACTCGCGCAGCTCGGCTATCTCCTTCTCGAGACGTGCGAGCCGCTCGTGTGACGCCGCATCGCTTTCCTTGCGGAGCGCCTCGCGTTCGATCTCGAGCTGCATGAGCTTCCGGTCGACCTCGTCGAGCTCCTCCGGCTTGGAGTCGATCTCGGTCCGGAGGCGAGCCGAGGCCTCGTCGATCAGGTCGATCGCCTTGTCGGGGAGGAAGCGGTCGGTGATGTAGCGCTGCGAGAGGACGGCGGCCGCCACCAGGGCCGCGTCCTTGATGCGTACGCCGTGGTGGGTCTCGTAGCGGTCCTTCAAGCCGCGGAGGATGGAGATCGTGTCCTCCACCGACGGCTGGTCGACGAGGACGGGCTGGAACCGACGCTCGAGGGCGGCATCCTTCTCGATGTGCTTGCGGTACTCGTTGAGGGTTGGAGCTCGTCGATGAAGAGGATGATCTCGCCTCCCGAGCTCTGCACTTCCTTCAGGACCGCCTTCAGGCGCTCCTCGAACTCGCCCCGGAACTTGGCGCCGGCGATGAGCGCGCCCATGTCGAGCGCGATGATCCGCTTCGACTTGAGTCCCTCGGGGACGTCACCCTTGACGATCCGCTGCGCCAGCCCCTCGACGATCGCTGTCTTCCCCACGCCGGGCTCGCCGATCAGGACGGGATTGTTCTTCGTCCGTCGCGAGAGAACCTGCATGACGCGCCGGACCTCGTCGTCGCGCCCGATGACCGGGTCGAGCTTGCCCTGGGCCGCGAGCTTGGTGAGGTCGCGGCCGTACTTCTCGAGCGCCTGATACGTCGTCTCGGGATCGGGAGAGGTGACGCGCTGGTTCCCCCGCACCTGGCGGAGGGCTTCCATCAACCGCTCGCGCGTGAGGCCGAAGGGGCGGAGCAGGGTGTCGTCGGCCGCCAGTGCTAGCAGGAGGTGCTCGACGCTCAGGTAGTCGTCCTTGAGCCCCCGCATCTCGTCCTCGGCACGCGTGAGGAGCTGGGAGAGGCGCTGCGTGAGGAAGGTCTGCGACGGCCCGCCCGCGGCGCTGCGCACCTGCGGCCGGCGTGCGAGCTCGCGCTCGGCGGCCTCGCGCACGACCCGCGGCGCGACCCCGGTCGCCTCGAGGAGGGCGCCCGCGAGGCCATCCGGCTGGTCGAGGAGCGCGAGCAGAAGATGCTCGACGTCGATGCCCTGGTGGTTCCGGCGGGTGGCGATTCCGCCCGCCTGCTGCAGGGCCTCCTGGACCTTGTGGGTCAGCTGATTCAGGTCCGCCATGGCGGTGCAAGGTGCGCACCGTCGGGCAGGCCGTCAAGCCGATCGGGCCGGGCGAGGAGGGCTAGGTCGGGTTCGTCTCCGCGGGTCGGGGCAGCAGGCGTGGCGCCACCCCGCGCACCAGGTCCGTCACGCGGCCGAGGAGCAAGGCGACCTCGTCCCACACCGCGCGGACGATGTCGCTCAGGGTGGCCGACCAGCTGTTCTCCCCTTGGCGCAGCTTGGCCGCCCGCCCACATCCGCCCATCTGCAGCGCCAGGTGCGCCGCGACCGCATCGTGTCCCGGAACGTGGATCTTGTAGTACGTTCCGGACGGCCGCCGCTCGGCCTGGATGCGGTAAGCAATGCCGGCCAGCTTGAGGCATCGCTCGCGTCGCTCCAGTGCCGCACCCTCGCGATCGCAGATGAAGACGACCGCCGCCGCCTCTTCCGCCTCCGCCACGTTCCCCATCGCGCCTCCTCCCGTGCCGAGCCTGTGTAGCGCGACGGAAGGCGAAGCGCAACGCGCGAGGGCAGAAATCTGCTCGGGAGATTGCCGGAAGCGGCCGCTGATGCTAACCGGCGACGAGATGGCGCTCCGGTCGCTCGCGTTGCTGGCTGTGCTCCTCGCGTTCACCGCCGCGTTCGCGGCCGAACCCCCCGACCGGCCGCGGCGGCCGCCGGCCGTGCAGGGCGACTCCGACCTCGACGACGAGGAGGACGACGGGAGCATCGACACGGAACCGGAGGAGGAAGTCCCCGGCGCGCCCGACACGCGCACGCCGGGCTCTCCAGACCCGGCTGCGCCGGCGAGCCCGCACGCCCCGGCGTCGATCTGAGTCGCCGATGGAGGGTGGCGCCCGGATCGAGCTCGTCCAGGGCGACATCACCCGGCAGGACACGGAGGCGATCGTCAACGCGGCGAACACGAGCCTCCTCGGGGGTGGCGGGGTGGACGGCGCGATTCACCGCGCAGGGGGTCCCTCGATCCTCGAGGAGTGCCGGCGCCTCGGCGGCTGCGCCACCGGCGACGCGAAGATCACCTCCGGCGGGAGCCTCCGGGTACGCTTCGTGATCCACGCGGTCGGTCCCGTCTACCGGGACGGTCGACACGGGGAGCCGGCAGCGCTCGCGAGCGCGTACCGCCGGAGCCTCGAGCTGGCCATCGAGCACGGGCTCCGCTCGATCGCGTTTCCGTCCATCTCGACCGGCGCCTACCGCTTCCCCATCGGGGAAGCGGCGCCCATCGCCCTCGGTACGGTGCGACAGATCCTCGCCGCGCGTCCCGGCACCCTCGAGCTGGTGCGGTTCGTCCTCTTCTCGGCCGTCGACCTGCACGCGTATGAGGCCGCCCTGGACGCATCTGGCGCCCCTGTCTGACGCTTGCGACCTGCGGCGGGGCGTGGCAAGGACGGACGTGTACCGCGATCCACGCGGCGAGCTAGGAGGAATGGCGATGCGGAAGCTGGTCCTGGGGTTATTGCTGATCGCCCTCGTGCCCGGGCGGGCGGTCCCCGGCCAGGCGCACTCCGCGGGTGAGGAGGTCGGATACGCGATCGGTGCGGCGACCCTGAACCTGGTCTACCTACCGGCCAAGGCCCTGGTGGGGATCGGCGGGTTCATCCTCGGGGGCGCCACCGGCTTCGCGACGGGAGGTGACATCCGCGCCGCGTACGCGCTCTGGGTGCCCACCTTGAGCGGGACGTTCTTGCTCAGGCCCGCTAACCTCGACGGGACGGAGCCCATCGAGTTCTTCGGCACCGACTACGCCGATCGCCCGTCGAGCATTCCGGCCAAGGCCGACGGTGGCGTGGTCTACGACGGGCTGTACAGCTCGAAGTGAATGCTCGCCAGCGTCGCTGCCCACGGCGCGAGTGAGCAGACGATGTAGACGGCCGCGCTGAAGGCGAGCGCCGGCACGGCGAAGCGGTGGGTCCGGAGCCGCCAGAGCAGCAGGAGGCAGGCGCACGCCTGGAACTTGAAGAGGCAGAGCGCGGGCGTTGGTCCGATGCGGCCGAGCGTCCAGGCGAGAAGCGGGTTGCCCTCGGTCACCCCGGTGTTGAGGCCGACGTAAGTCGCCACGCCATCGAAGAGCTGGAGCGCGAGATTGACGACGACGAGCGCGAGCGTGCCGCGCGCGGCGAGCGGTGACATGAGGCCCCTCCTCAGAGCTCACATCGCCCTCGGAGGGCGGCGGAGCAGCCGAGCGTTTGTCTCGCAGCTTGCCGTGCGCCGTCAAGCGCGACTGCTATAGCGAGCGCGCGACGGGAGCAATTTTTCCGCTGGCCGGCTCGTCAGTGGCGGCAGTTCGAGGGACGTGGTAGCTCCTCACCCTTCGACCTGGAGAGGTGACCGAGTGGTCGAAGGTGCACGCCTGCTAAGCGTGTGTAGGGGTAGTACCCCTACCGAGGGTTCGAATCCCTCCCTCTCCGCTCAGACGATACCGTGGCGCGTCCGGACCCGCTCCGCGGCGTCGCCGACGTAGAGGCGGAAGCGGCCGGGCGGGCCCTCGACCAGATACGGCTGCGGGTAGGACGGGCCGTTCACCTGTCCCATCCAACGTCGGAGCAGGCTGATCGCCTTCGGACTCGCCACATCCAGCTCGAGGCACTCCTCCTCGATGCGGACCGTGCCGGTGCGTGCGCCGTCCGGCTCCAACACCAGCTCCGGCGCTCTCGAGCGGGCCATGCCTTCGCCTTTAGCAGGTAGCGTGCCGTCGAGCGGTCCAGTTTTTCCGGCATCGACGGGAAGCGCGATCCTGCAGGTGTGCGAGGCGTGGCGCCACGGCACGGCCGCGTTGACCAGGTCGGGCTGGCTGGGCAAAACACGAATCACCTGAGAAGAGGAGGTCGAATGGCCGACGCGACGATCCGCGCACTGAAGAACGGACCGTATGAGGTGTCCGGGAGGATGGAAGTCATCGATTTCGAGGGTGCGTCCTACCCTCTTTCCGACGATCCCATCTACCTCTGCCGCTGCGGACGCTCGGGCAACAAGCCGTTCTGTGACGGCACGCACAAGAAGGTCGGCTTCGACGCGACGGAGTGCGTGCGCCTGAAGCAGGGCCACTGAGCCCGGACATACTCTTCGTCTACCCGACGGCGCTGAAGGCCGGGACCGTCCTCCGCGACGAGGCGCGCCGGAGGGGTCCGATCGTCGGCGCGCGGGTGACGACGTTTCCGCAACTCACCGAGGCGCTCGCGCGGGACCTTCGGGTCCATGCACGCGTGCTCGGGCCCGAGCTCGCGACCATCATCCTCGCGCAGGCCCTCGACGCGACGGACCCGCCGGAGCTCCGCGGGGCCGGGCGAGGACTCGTCGGCGAGCTCCTCGGCACGATCGAGGAGCTGAAAGCGGCCTACCTCGCCCCGGCGGACGTCGAGGCGATGGGAGCTGCCCTCCCGACCGTCCCCGAGCGCGGCCGGATCGGTGCGATCGCGCGTATCTACGCAAGATATGAGGCCGGCGTGCGCCGCATCGTCTTCGCCGAGGTCTACGACTTCTCCGTGCTGCAGTTCCTGATTGCAACGAGCCTGATCCGCCTGATCGGTGACGCCGAGCTCATCGCCTTCGCTCACCCCGAGAACGTGAACGCGACGCGCTTCCTCGACCGTACCTGGAACCGCTTCGTCGGCAGCGAGGACATCGCCGACCAGGTGCTCCCGTCCTTCGTGGCACGCGGGGGGCGGCAGGGCAGCCTGGCTGCCGCGCTCCGCGGGGTGTTCGCGCCCGAGCGGCCGTCCCCGGCGCGCGGCGATGGGTCGATCACGTTCGTGGTTGCGCCCGACCGCTACCGGGAGGTGGAGGCCGCCGGACGCGACATCCGGACCCGCCTCGAGCGCGGCGATCCGCCGGAGCGAATCGCCTTTCTCGCACGCGACCTGACGCTCTACGCCGACCTCATCGAGGACGTCTGCAGGCGCTTTCGCATCCCCATCTACTTCCGGAAGGGCCGGGCGGTGCTCACGAGCGGCCTCGTGCGGGCATGTCTCAACGTACTCCGGTGTGTCGCCGAGGGATTCCCGCAGGGCCGCTTCGCCGCGTTCCTCGACACCGACTACTTCCGCGGCGGCGGGCCGAACCTCGCCCGGACGCTGCGGGAGGTGGGGTTCGTCGCCGAGAGCGCTCGCCCGCTCGCCGAGTGCGTGGCCGCCACGGCAGCACGCGCGACGGACGACCCGGCCGCCCGCGCATCCGGGCGCGCGACGCTCGCAGCGCGCGGCGAGGAGTGCGCCAGGGTGATGGCGGTGTTGCGCCCCCTCGAGGGGCGGCGCACGGTCGCCGCGCATGTCCGGACCTTCCGGCGGGCGCTCGGGGCGCTCGGTCTCCGACCCGTGCTCCAGGATGACCGGGCCCTCACGGCGGCACGGCGCGACGTGCGAGCCCGGGTGCGTTTCGAGGAGACGCTCACGGCACTCGCCGCGCTCACGCAGTCGATGGGGAGGGGGCCGGTCACCCTCGACGACTTCGTCCGACTCCTCGTGGCGGCGCTCGAGCCCCAGGAGATCGAGGACCCGCTCGAGCCCGCCGGCAGCGTGCGGGCGCTCAGCGTGCGCGACGCCCGGGGGCTCGACTTCGACGTCGTCTATCTCCTCGGGCTCGACGCCGGGACCTTTCCGGCGCCGCGGCGGGAGAGCCCCCTCCTGCCCGATGGGCTGAAGCGAGCGATGAATCCGCTCGCCGCGGGCCTGCTGCGGCGGAAACTCGGCGCGCGCGCCGCGGGACTCCCGCTCGCCGGATGTCTCCGGACGGCACGCGAGGCGAGCCTCGAGGACCCGTTCCTCTTCTTCCTGGCGCTCTCCATGCCCGAGCGCGCGCTCGTCCTCTCGTGCCCGGCCAAGGACGAGCGCGGCAACCCGACCGTCGCGTCGCCCTTCGTCGACGAGGTGGCTGCCTGCCTCGAGGGGGGACTCGTCCCCCAGGTCCTGAGCTCGACCGCCCTCGTTCCCGAGGCCGCGTCCTGCTGCGAGCCCGCGGAGCTGCTCGCGCGAGCCGCGCTCGACCGCTGGGCCCCGGCGCGCACTCGGTCCCCAGACCGGTCCCCGGGCCGACCTCCGGACCGACTGCCGGACCGGCTCGCGGCAGCACTCCGGTCGGCCCTGCCGGACGGCGTCGCGCGGATGGCGGCGATCGATGCGCGCGCCGCGATCGAGGCGCGGCGGAGCCGGTACTTCCTCACCCCGCGCGCCGAGGGGGCGCGCAAGGACGCGCTCGCCGACACCTATGTCGGGCGGCTCGCGGGTGAGCTCGGCTTTCTCGAAGCGCACGTTGCGGCGATGCGGTGGAGCCCCACCCGACTCGAGCGGCTCGCCGCCTGCGGCTTCAAGTTCTTCGCAGCCTACGTGCTCGGTCTGCACGAGGAGCCCCCTCCCGAGCTCGATGTCGTACCGATCGAGCTGGGGAAGATCTTCCATCGCGTGCTCGAGGAGTTTCTGCGGGCTCACCCCCGGCTGCCGGCCGATCGCGACGCCGCACGAGCGCTGGGCCGCGCCTTCCTCGCGCAAACGCGGACGATCGGCGCGGCGGCGATCCCGGCCAAGGACCGCGCCTTCTTCGACCTCACGTGGCTCCGGCTCGAGGCCGGGCTCGACGAGCTCATCGTCCGCGAGCACGAGGCGCAGGAGAAGCGCGACCGCGAGGGACTCACCGTCGAGCGCCGGCTCGAGCAACCGATCGAGTTCGCGCTCCCCGATCCGGCTGGAGGACCGCCGCTCACCCTCTTCGGCTTGCCGGATCGGATCGAGGTCGAGCGGCGGGGGCCGGTGGCGGAGCGGCTCCGCGTCCTCGACTACAAGGTGACGCGCGACGCGCGCCGCTATGCGGCCGCGCTCGACCCGGAGCGGGAGCTCGGTCGCACGGCGTTTCAGCTGCCGGTCTACCTGCTGGCCACGCTCGGCAGGGGCACCGCCGGCGTCTCGACCGACACCGAGCTCGAAGGAGGCTTCCTCGTGCTGCTCGCGCGGCGTGCGCAGCAGCGGCTGATCGAACCCCTGCCGCGGGCCCTTCTCGAGGGCGTCGTGACCGAACGCATCCATGCGCTTCGCGCGCACGCCCGCGCCGGCCGCTTCGACGTCGACCCCGACCCCTGCGATCCCTGGTGCCCGTACCGCACCGTCTGCCGCTACCAGCCGCCGCCCCTGGAAGACGAGGACTAGGCCACGAGGCGACCGATGTCTGACCGCGAGCCGACCCCCGAACAGTGGCGGGCGATCCGTGCCGAGGGCTCCGTCGCCGTCCGGGCCGGCGCGGGCTCCGGGAAGACGACGGTGCTGGCCCACCACTTCCTGTACCTCCTCCGGCCGCGGCCCGAAGCTCCCCCCCTGATCGACGAGGTGGGCCGCATCCTCGCCATCACCTTCACCGAGAAGGCGGCGGCGGAGATGAAGCAGAAGATCCACACGCTGCTCGCCGTCGAGCTCGGGCGCGCGACGGGCACCGAGCGCCGGCACTGGGAGCGCGTGCGGCGCGAGCTCCTGGCGGCGCGGGTCTCGACCATCCACGCCTTCTGCGCCCGCCTGCTACGCGAGAACCCGCTCGAGGCAGGGATCGATCCGCGCGCCACGATCCTCGACGAGCACGAGAGCCAGGCCTACGTGGAGGCCGCGGTCGAGGAGGAGCTGGTCGCTCGCGTGCGGCGCGGGGACCCCGCCGGGCGCGAGCTCGTGCAGCGCCACGGACTGCGACGCGGCCGCCAGGGAGGGGCAGTAGGAGTCTGCGTCCGGCTGCTCGCGTCGCTCGGGCGGACTGGGCGGGACGGAGTCTGGCTCGCCGCCGCGATGGAGCATCAGGAGGCGCTGGCCCCGGTCGCCACGGCCGCCCTCCGGGAGGCGGCGGAGCGCATCGCCGCCCGGCTGCGCGCGGCGCTCGGCGCGGCGCGCGACACGCCTACCGTCGCCCGCCTGCGCGCAGCGTGGCCGCCCTACGAGGCGATGCTGGAAGAGATCGGTCGGGGCGGCGCGGCGGCGCCCGTCCTCGAGACGGGCCGTCTCGAGGATCTCTGCCGGCTCCTCGGTGCGGCCCGTCTGACGGGCACGGTCCGTGACGACCTCGCATACGACGGCCCACGACTCCGCGGCGTGCTCGCCGAGGAATACGGCTTCCTCGCGGCGCTCGCGCCGGCCCGCCGTCTGACGGAGCTCCTGGTGGCGCTCGGAGCGGCGCTCCGGGAACGCAAGCGGGTGGACGGCGTTCTCGCCTTCGACGATCTCATCGCCGAGGCGCGCGCACTCCTCGCCGACCATCCGGCCGTCGGGGCGCGCTGCGCGCGAGAGCTCCGCGCCATCCTGGTGGACGAATTCCAGGACACCGACGCCGTGCAGGCAGAGGTGATCGAGAGGCTCGCGAGTCCGGGCGTTCCGCTCTTCGTGGTCGGCGATGAGAAGCAGTCGATCTACGGGTTTCGCGGCGCGGACGTGACCGTCTTCCGGCGCGCCTGGGAACGCCTGGGTGGCGCGCTGCCGCTCGGCCGGAACTTTCGCTCGCAGCCCGCCATCCTCGACTTCGTGAACGGCCTTGCCGCCGGAACGATGCGCGTGCCCGCCACGAGCCCCGATCCCGGCCGCTGGACCGTGTTCGACCCGGAGCAGCGTCTGGTCGCAGATCGGAGCGCGGAGGCGACGCGTCCGGGGGTCTCCCTCGTCACCTTCGCGCGCGAGCACACCCGACGCTCGCTCTCGGCTGCCGAGGCGCGCGAGCTCGAGGCACGAGTCCTGGCGGGGGTCATCACCGCCCTGCACGAGCGCCGCGAGCACCCGGTGCGCTTCGGCGACATCGCGGTCCTGTTCCGCGCCCTCGACCAGGTGAAGGCCTACGAGTACGCCCTCCGGCGGAGCGCCATCCCGCACTACGTCGTGAAGGGCCGGGGCTTCTTCCAGTGCCAGGAGGTCCGCGACGTTGCGAGCCTGCTGGCGACCATCGCCGATGCGCGGGACGGCGTGGCGCTCGCGGCGGTATTGCGTTCGCCATTCTTCGCCATCGACGACGCGACGCTCGCGCGGCTCGCCTGGCCCGCCGGGGCTGCACGCCCGGCGCTCACCCGCCGCTTCGGGTCCGATGAGAGCTTCGCCGACCTCGGCGACGCGGGGCCCAGGCTGGTCGCGATCCGCGACCTCCTCCGACGCCTCCGGGCGCTCAGGAGCCGCGCGACGATCGCCGAGCTCATCACGGACGCGCTCGCAGCGACCGATTTCGAAGCGGTCTGCCTGACGCAGTTCCAGGGTCCGCAGAAGGTGGCGAACGTGCGGAAGCTGATCGAGCTGGCGCGCGGCGCCGAGCGGCGACGCTTCTTCACGCTCCGTGACTTCGTCGCGCTGGTGCACGACCTGGGGGAGCGCGAGCCGCGCGAGCCGGAGGCCCAGCTCG
>VBLA01000156.1 GCA_005879245.1 Deltaproteobacteria bacterium | reverse complement strand
GTCACTGCCCGCATCCGGGCCTGGTCGCCAACGACTTCGCCACGTCCCGTCGCCCCCCGGTCTGTCGCGCCATCGGTGGTCACTTCCTCTCCGATCCTGCACACATGCTGCACACTAGGCCTTGTCGACCTGACGCTGGCCTGCTAAGCCCTCGCCTTCGTTACACGCGCCCGTAGCTCAGCTGGATAGAGCGTCAGGCTTCGAACCTGCAGGTCGGGTGTTCGACTCACCCCGGGCGCGCTTTTGCCGGACGGGTTGTTGGGCCGTCGGAGTACCGTCGACCGCTCCGACCTTGTCCACGTATACTGAATACGTGGCGCCGACCTCGACCCGGCGCGCGCGTCAGCCACGAGGGTTGCCCATGGCCGCAGAAGGCGAATGCTGGTCCCAGACTCCGGAGGTCCGGCGGCTGTTTCCGACCTTCGTCTGGAAGGCGCAGCTCCGGCCCGAAGTGTACGAGCCGCTGAACGCGCTGATCCTCGGCCGGCTGGAGGCGATGCGACGTGAGCGGCCGCCGCTCCAGCAGGGGGAAACCTGGCAGTCGAAACACGGCCTCCACGGGCTGCCCGAGTTCCGGTCCCTGGTGTCCTGCATCCATACCGCCGCAGAAGGCGTCCTGGAGTTCCTGCGCATCGGCTCGTCTGAACTCCGGATCACCGGCTGCTGGGCCAACGTGAGCGCGCCGGGCGGCGGGCACCGGACGCATACACATCCCAACAATTTCCTGAGCGGCGTCTACTACGTGCAGGTGCAGGCGGACGCCGACACCGTGAACTTTCACGACCCGCGGGGTCAGGCGGCCATCATCCGCCCGCCGGTGACCGAGCTCACCGCCTACAATACGGACCAGGTGGTGGTCGAGATCGGCACCGGGACGCTGCTCGTCTTTCCCGCCTGGCTGCCGCACTCGGTGGACGCGAACCGCAGCGAAAATCCCCGCATCAGCGTCAGCTTCAACATCATGTTCGCCTCGTTCGCCGAGACCATGGGCGAGCCCCTATGGGGTGAGAAGTAACCGCTTCGACGAAGACCGAGGCCGGCGAATGAACGACTGCATCTCGCATCCAACCTCCACCTGCAGGCTGGGCGTCACGGTCACACCGCGGTGGCCCGGCTTCGACTTCGAAGGCCTCGAGCACGAGGTGCCGCGCGCCTGGCACCCGGCCGGCATCGGGCCCACGGCGTTTCTCGAGGCGCTCTCGGCGATGGCGCCGGTGGTGGAGGGCTTCTTCATCGAGGACGCTCGCCGCCTGCTGCCCCGCATCGCCAAAGAGGCCCCGCGCGCCGAGGGCGATGCCTTCCTTCGCCAGGAGGCGGCGCACGCCAGCATGCACGCGGCCTTCAACCGGCTGCTCATGCGGTGGGGCGTGCCGGTCGAGTCCGTTGCGGATTCCGTGCTGCGATGGCTCGCGGTCGTCGACTGGACCTCGAGCGATCTCAGGAGCGCGGTCGCCATGGCGGGGGAGCACTTCCTCGGCGAGATCGGCAACGCGATCCTCTCGCGGCCGGAGCTGCTCGAGGGCGTCGATCCGCGTATCGCCCGGCTGTTCCGGTGGCACGGCTACGAGGAGGTGGAGCACAAGGCGGTGCTCTTCGACGCGTTCCACGCGGCACGCGGCCAAGGGCTGTACACGTACGCCGTCCGCATCGCGGGGCTGTGGATCGCCGTCGTTCTCCTCGCCCTCGCGCTCCCATCGGTCTCATACCGCATCCTCGCCAGCGCCGGCGCGGCGCAGGACCTCCACGCGTGGCGCGGCCTCATCCGCTTCGTCTTTGGGCGCGGCGGGATGCTGCGGGGTCGATGGCGCGCCGTCGCTGCCTACCATCGGCTCGACTTCCACCCGTGGCGGTACCTCGACAACCGGCGCTTCCTGGCGGAGCTCCGCGACACGATCGTCGATCCCGCATGGGAGGTCGGAGCGCGCTGAACCGCCGCGCAGCAGGTGGGCGACTCGGCGCGGGTCGCTGGACAATTCCATTCGGCGCAAGTAGGGACGACCGCCATGACCCAGAAGAAGAAGAGGAAGACCGCCCGCCTGCGCGCTTCGCTCAAGCACAAGGCGCGCAAGAAGCAGGAACGCAAGTCCGGTCACAAACGCATCAAGGGCGGCAGGAAGCGGAAGTAGCGCAGGCCACGACGGCCGCCCCAGTGCAACGAGGCCGCGCTGCGGAAGAGGGCGCAAGCCCGCTGAAGCCCCCGAGCACGAGGGCCGCCAACCGACGCTTCGACGACGCGCTCTGGTCGGCGAGCTACCTGGTCCCTCCCTCCGCAGCGTTTCAACACCTGGCCGCTGCTCACCTCGCTCGCGGCCTCGGCGCCGGCCCGACTCGAGTTCGGTCCGGGCCTCCGTCCGCGGCTCCCCATCGCGGGTACATCCTTCGTCGATGTCAGCCGACCGGCTCTCTCGCGCCTGAAGGCTCACGGCGGTCTCGCGACGCTCGGCGAGATCACCGCCCTGCCATTCCCGGATGGCACCTTCGACCTGGTCTGCCGAGCAGAGCGCGGGCTTCGGCATGAGGCCCCGGAGCCGCTGGCTCGTCGACTTCGCCGTGTGGGGCCTGACGCACCGTCGGGTACAGGCGATGAGCTGGTACAACCGGCTCTTCCTGCCCCTCGGGCTGCTCCTGCAGAGGCCCCTGGCGTGGGCGCCGGGCCTGATCGACGTCGCGAAGGTGGACGAGCTTTTGCTCGTCTGCCGGAGTGTCAGAGACTCTCGCCGCGGCGCACGACGAATCGGGGCCGCGTGCTCGGTCCGGCCCGTGCCTCAGGGCGTGACGATCGGATCGAGGTGGCGGCGTCCTCAGCTCAAGCCGGCCAGCGACGTCGGGCCCAGACGGATGGTCCCCGCCCAGGCGAGGACACGGAGCACCGCGAAGGTCGGATCGAACTCGAACCAGCGCGCGGCAAAATTCAGCCGGCCGGGGGCGCGGTGATGGTTGTTCTGGAACAGCTCGCCGAAGGTGAGGAAGTCCAACGGTAGAAAGTTCCGCGACGCGTCGTTCGTCGCGTAGTTCCGGTAGCCGTAGCGGTGACCGCACCAGTTGACGATTGCCCCGTGGACGGGGCCCATCACCCAATGCACCGGCAGGAGCAGAAACTGCCACCAGGCCGTGGCGAGCCAGAGGTAGAGGAGCGCATACGCCGTCCCCCAGCCGATGCGCACCGGCCACCGAGAGGCGAAGCGGTCGAGCGCAGCCCAATCGGGGTAACCGCCCAGGAACCGTGGCTCGGGCGACGACTTGCAATTGAAATGGGCGCCGTACCGTTGCGCGGTCGCCCACATCATCGTCAGGACGTTCGAGAAGAACTTCGGCGCGTGTGGATCCCCAACCCCGTCGCTGTAGGCGTGATGCTCGCGATGAAGGATCGCGTAGGCGCGCGGCGAGAGGTACGAGGGGCCTTGCACGAGAAAAGTGAGCATATGAAACACGCGCTCGGCGCGTGGGGTCAACGAGAACATACGGTGTGAGGCGTAGCGATGCTGGAAGCTCGATTGGACGAAAGCGGCCAGGCTCCAGTGTACGGCGAGCAGGATGAAGATCGTCATCGCGAGGTCCATCGCGGACTCACCTCGCCGCTCCCCTCGACACCGTTACCGACGGTGACGCGATCGTCGATGGCTCCAACCCCAGCAGTCTGCCCCACCTTGAAGGCCATGCTCGACCTCTCCTTGTCCGTGCGGACCCGCCCGACGAGCCCCACAATACCGTGGTTGATCGTCACCTTCCAGCGGAGGGCGTCATGGACCGGCGAAGGCTTCTTTCTGGATATTGGCCTTGGCATCGTCGGTGCATTTCATCGGAGGCTGGCTCTTCAAAACCCTTCGGAATGCCGGGTGTCACGGGTCTCAACCTCTACAGCTTCCTGGTAGCCGTCCTCGGCGCAGTCGTCCTCCTCGTCGCGTCCCACGCTATTCGGGGGGGGCGATAGGCCAATCGTGACGAGCTGCTCCCGAGGGAGCTAGGCCGCAACCACCTTGCGGTGGATCTCGTCGGTGAGCTGCTTGATGCCTCGGCTCAGCTCCTGGGTGAGCTGGGTGAGCTTCGTGTTTTGCTCCAGGAGCTCGATGATCTGGGCCGATTGTTTCGCCGCCAACTCCTGTCGCTCGATGCTCGCCTGCGCGAGCGCCTCGCGGTGCCTGGCGTCGGCGTCGGCGTGCGCCTTGTCGCGATCGGACTGCCGGGTCTGAGCGAGCAGGATCAGCGGTGCTGCATACGCCGCCTGCAGGCTGAAGGCGAGGTTGAGAAGAATGAACGGGTAGACGTCGAATTGCGTGAGACCGACGACATTGAGCACGATCCAGACGATCACCAGGACCGTCTGCGAGATCAGGAAGGTCGGCGTCCCGAAGAAGCGGGCAAAGCCCTCGGCTCGGACCCCGAACCAATCGTCGCCAAACGCCGAGGAGAGATGCGCGTGAGATTCATGAAATCGGAAATGGTGGCGGGGCGCTGCCGGTGCCTCGCTCGCAGTGGACGTTCGCATGAGTCGACCTCCGCTGGCCGTATTGCGCGACTGCGCCTCGGGCTCCATTTCCGCTAGGCGTATCGCATCACCGCCGCAATGCGGAGAAAGCCCTCGGCCCGCTATTCGGGGACGCTTTCGCGGTGCCGCTAGTCTTGCTTTCCTGTATCTTGGCGGTC
This sequence comes from Deltaproteobacteria bacterium, assembly GCA_005879245.1. Classification (GTDB taxonomy): domain Bacteria; phylum Desulfobacterota; class Binatia; order DP-6; family DP-6; genus DP-23. The sequence goes on along the minus strand of VBLA01000156.1, from coordinate 912 downwards.
CACGGGGAGAAATCGCAGGCATGTTTACCCTTCAGGCTCCAGGTTGGCAGATCGTTGTCAGGACGGTGGTCGTATATCTGGCCGTCTACGTCGGCCTGCGGTTCATGGGCAAGCGCGAACTCGGGCAAATGACGGTATTCGACCTCGTGGTGATCCTACTCATCTCGAACGCCGTCCAGAATGCCATGGTTGGGCCTGATGTCTCGGTGGTCGGTGGCGTCCTCACGGCGTTCGTCCTTCTCGCCGTCAACCGCGGCCTCGCAGCGCTGCGCCTGCGCGGTGAGTTCTGGGGACGCCTGCTCGAGGGAATGCCGACGGTCCTCATCGAGGATGGGGAGTTTGTCGTGCCGCACCTACGCAAAGAGGGGGTGGAGCGGTCAGAGCTGGAGATGGCGATGCGCGAGCATGGCGTGGAGTCCGTGAAGGACGTCAAGCTGGCCGTCCTGGAAACCGATGGCTCGATCAGTATCGTTCCAAAGTCCTCCCCGGTAGTGCGCACCCGCAAGCACGTGCGGCAGTTCAGGAAGCGCTAGGCACGGCCGCGGACGCGGGCCGTAGCATTCTGCGTCGCCGTGGAGCCTCGCCTGGATGGGTGTACTGCTCCCGTTGGTCCCCACGCGCTGCCGCGCTATAACCCTGGGGCAATGACGGATGAGGTTCGGGCCCCGGCGCCGGCCGCGCTCGCGAGCGGCCTCGTGTTCGCCATCGTCTTCTTCATCGTGGCAGCCGGATGGGCCTCGTTCACCATCATCCAGCCGGGCAACGTGGGCGTGGTATTCAACCGGTGGTCGGGGGCGCTCAAGACGGTCGGGCAGGGCGTCGCCTGGCGCATTCCCTGGATCACCCAGGTGCAGTCCTACCCGGTCGCGCTCCGCACCTACACGATGGTGCAACGGAGCGAGGAGGGCACCC